>JBDTFI010000222.1:0-9100 GCA_039938035.1 Acetobacteraceae bacterium
GTGAACGGCACGTCGAGGATGCGCGCCAATGTCTGCGCGAGCAGCGTCTTGCCCGACCCGGTCGGGCCGAGCAGCAGGATGTTCGACTTGGCGATCTCGATGTCGTTGTTCTTCTGGCCGTGCGCGAGGCGCTTGTAGTGGTTGTGCACGGCCACCGAGAGGACGCGCTTGGCGTGGTCCTGGCCAATGACGTAGTCGTCGAGCACCTTGCAGATCTCGCGCGGGGTCGGCACGCCGTCGCGCGACTTCACGAGATGCGTCTTGTGCTCCTCGCGGATGATGTCCATGCACAGCTCGACGCACTCGTCGCAAATGAACACGGTCGGGCCGGCGATGAGCTTGCGGACCTCGTGCTGAGACTTGCCGCAGAACGAGCAATAGAGGGTGTTCTTGGAATCGGCGGACTTGCTCATGCGCACTCCCGTCCCGGGCGGCTGGGACATCGAACGGACCTTAGTCCCCGCGCCCCGCGCGGGACAAGCATGACGGAGGGAGCGGATGCCCCACCCGGGGTGGCGAAAGGCGCGCGGTAACCGCGGCCAGTCAGGACCGGCCCGGCTCCTCGGCCGGCTCCGGGCGGTTCTCCACCACCTGATCGACCAGCCCGAAATCGCGGGCCTCCTCGGCCGACATGTAGCTGTCGCGTTCGAGCTTGCGCTCGATCGCCTCGATCGGCTGGCCGGTATGGCGGACATAGAGTTCGTTCAGGCGCTTGCGGAGCGAGAGGATCTCGCGTGCCTGGATCTCGATGTCGGTCGCCTGGCCCTGGGCGCCGCCGGAGGGCTGATGGACCATGATCCGCGCGTTCGGCAGGGCGTACCGCTTGCCCTTGGCGCCGGCACACAGCAGCAGGCTGCCCATTGAGGCCGCCTGTCCGACGCAGACCGTGCTGACCGGGCTGCGGATATATTGCATCGTGTCATAGATCGCGAGCCCCGAGGAGACCACGCCGCCGGGGCTGTTGATGTAGAAGGCGATTTCCTTCGACGGGTTCTCCGACTCGAGGAACAGGAACTGGGCGCAGATCAGCGCGCTCATCTCGTCGAACACGGCGCCGGTCAGGAAGACGATTCGCTCCTTCAGGAGGCGGGAATAGATATCGAACGCCCGCTCGCCCCGGGCGGTCTGCTCGACCACCATCGGGACCAGGGAGTTGTAAACCTCGACCGGGTCACGGTCCCTCATTGGTGTCACCTTCACGCGAGAACGGGCCTTAACTTAGGCCGAGGGAGGCCGGGTTCCAGTGGGCTATGTCACTCGACCGGGGCGTTCGCGGGCGCGACGTCGGGCGGCGCCGGGTCCGCCGCCGTCTCGGCTGCCACGCCGCTCGCCTCCGCCGGCGTCTCGTCGGGGTCCTTCGCCAGCTCCTCGGGGGTGACGGCGCGCTCAGTGACGGTGGCGCGGCTGATGATCAGGTCGACCGCCTTCTCTTCGAAGATCGGGCCGCGCAGGGTGTCGACGGCGCGCGGGTTCTTGCGGAAGAACTCCAGGATCTGCGCCTCCTGGCCGGGGTAGTTCGCCGCCTCCGCGCGCATCGCGCGGGTCAGCTCTTCAGGGGAGATGCCGACATTGTTCAGCCGCCCGGCCTCGGCCAGCAGCAGCCCCAGCTTCACCCGCCGCTCGGCGATGGTGCGGTACTCGGCCCGCAGCGTGTCCTCGTCCTTCGCCTTGTCTTCCGAATCCAGGCTGTCGCTCTTGCGGTCCGCCTCCACGCGCGCCCAGATCTGGTTGAACTCGGTCTCGACCAGGCTCGGCGGCAACGCGAAGCTCACCCGCTCGCTCAGCCGGTCCAGCAGTTCGCGCTTCAGGCGGTTGCGCGAGAGCTGGTCGTATTCACGCTGGATCTGGGAACGCACGAAGTCTTTCAGTTCATCGAGCGTCTCGAAGCTGAGGGTCTTGGCGAAGTCCTCATCGACCGCCGGGAGGTGGGCACGCTCGATCTTCTTGGCGGCGATCTCGAACGCGGCCTGTTTGCCGGCGAGGTGCTTCGCCGCGTACTCCTCGGGGAAGGTCACCTCGATCGTGCGGGTCTCCCCGGGACGGATGCCGGCGATCTGCTCGGTGAAGCCGGGGATGAACCCCTCGCCGCCGACCTCCACGCGCGCGTCGCTCGCTTTGCCGCCGGGGAACTCCTCGTTGTCGATGCGCCCGGTGTAGTCCACCACGACGACCTCGCCGGTCTCGGCGCCGCGCCCGGCCAGCTCGTCGGCCGGGATTTCCGCGAACGTCCGGTTGCGGGCGGCGATGTTGCCGAGCGCCTTGTCGAGCACCTCATCGCTCACCTCGGCCTTCAGGCGGGTCAGTTCGACGGCGGCGAAATCGGGCAAGGTGATGTCGGGCAGCACCTCGACGTCGATCTTGAACTCGAGGTCGGCGCTCAACGCGCCCGCGGCCACGGCCTCCTGGTTGAGCAGGTCGACGCTGGGCTGCATCGCCGGGCGCAACCCGCGCTCCTCGAGAACCTGCTGGACCGCCGACTGCACCGATTCCTCGACCACTTCGGCGGCGACGGCGGTGCCGTAGCGCTGGCGCACAACGGTTGGGGGCACCTTGCCAGGGCGAAAACCGGGCAGGCTCAGAGTCTTGCTGATCTCGGCCAGCCGCTCGCGCCGGCGGCTCTCGACGTCGGCGGAGGGAAGGACCACGGTGAAGGCGCGCTTCAGACCGTCGGAGAGCGTCTCGGTAACCTGCATATGCCCGGCGATCCTTATGTCCTGCTGCTTCCGTTGATGCGGACGGAGGGACTTGAACCCCCACGGCTTGCGCCACCAGAACCTAAATCTGGCGTGTCTGCCAGTTCCACCACGCCCGCGCGGCCTCCGGCCAGCGGCCCGGACGCAGCGGCAGGCCGGCGCTTTAGCGCAGCCGCCCCGGCACGACAAGGCCGGACGCGGAACCGTTCACGTTGCGTTTGACCCGGAGCAAACGGAGTGGCATTCTGTAATGGAAGGCGGCGTTGCCTTTCCTCCACTTTTGAAGATGGTCGTGACCGATACCACGCACTACCCTCCCGTCGCTTCCGGCGTCGCCCGGACGTGCCATGCGCCCGCCTAGCAAGGCCGCCGCCAAGCCGCGGCCGTCGCGCGCCCGCGCCGGCGCTGTCCCATCGGCTGGCGCCCCCGGTTCGTTAGCTAAAGCCGCTACCCCGCCGCCGGATTACAGCATCGCCGCCGTCAACCGTGCGCTCGACCTGCTGGAGGCGCTGGCCCGCACCGGCCCCGCCCCGCTCGCCGCGGTGGCCGAATCGGCTAGTTGCACCCGCACTGCGGCGTTCCGGCTGCTGCGAACCTTGCAGGCGCGCGGCTTCGCCATCCAGGACGAGGCCCGGGGAATCTGGCGTCTCGGCGCGCGGTGGAGCGCGCTCGGCCGCGCCGCGCAGGACCAAGGCGCGCTCGCCGCCGCCGCGCAGCCGTTCCTGGCCGAGCTTGGCCGGGCGGTAGGGGAGAACACCTATCTACTGACCCGTGACGGAATGCAGGCGGAGACCGCCGCCGTGTTCCAGGCCGATCCGGCGCTGCGGGTCTACGCCGCGGTCGGCAACCGGCGCCTGCTGCACGCCGGCGCCGCGCGGCTGTTGCTCGCCTATGCACCGGAGGCGGTGCAGACCCAGCTTCTCGCCCAACGCCTGCCGCGCTTCACCCCGGCGACCCGCACCGACCCGGCCTGGATCGCCGCCGACCTCCAGCGTCTGCGCGGACGCGGCTACCTTATCACCGCCGACGAGGTCCATCCCGGCGCCGTCTCGGTTTCCGCCCCGGTGCGCGACGCCGCGGGCCAGGTGGTCGGGGTGCTGTGCGTCACCGCGCCGTCGATGCGGATGCGCCCGCCCCGGCCGCGCTCCTTGTTGCCCCAGGTGCTCGACGCCGCCGCGCGGCTATCGCGCGCGCTCGGCGGCACCCCGCCACCGGTGAACATACCCGCCACGAAGCCGCCGCTCGGGGGCGCCCGGCAGGGACAGGGATTGCTGCTCGCGTAGTCAGGCGTGGCCGGCGACGTCGGACAACAGCAACGGGTCGATGTGGAGAAGGCCGAGGGCGCGACGCCATTTCGTGTCGTGCTCGCCGCCGAACACCAGCCCCGCATCGGCCGGCACGGAAAGCCAGGCATTCTGTTGGATCTCGGCGTCCAGCTGACCCGGCCCCCAGCCGGCATAGCCCAGTGCCAGCAGACCCTCGCGCGGGCCGCCGCCCTCGGCGATCACCTTCAGCACGTCGAGGCTCGCGGTCAGCGCCAATCCGCCGTCGACGCGCAGGCTGCCCTCGCCGGTCCAATCGCTCGTATGGAGGACGAAGCCGCGGGCGTTGTCGATCGGGCCGCCCATGCAAAGGTGGATGCGTCGGGCCGGCGGGGTCGGGGCGATCGAGAGCTGGGCCAGCAGATCGTCGAAGCTGGGTTTGGCCAGCGGGCGGTTGATGACCAGTCCCATCGCGTGATCGGCGGTATGGGCGCAGACATAGATCACGCTCTGGGCAAACCGCGGATCGGTCAGGTTCGGCATGGCCACCAGAAGTTGGCCAACGAAGACGGAGGCGGGTTCGACGGACTGGCGTGCCATGCCGGTCAATTTGGGTGGCGACCCGATCGCTGCAAGCGGGCCTTGGTGACAGGCCGGCGAGACGGGGCTAGGAGTCCCGGCTGAACGACCAGCAGGAGCAAGACCCCATGACGATCAAAGTCGGCGATACCATTCCCTCGATGAAACTGATGACGGCGAGTTCGGACGGCCCGAAGGAAACCACCACCGACGACATCTTCAAGGGCAAGAAGGTAGTCCTGTTCGCGGTCCCCGGCGCCTTCACCCCGACCTGTAGCCAGAAGCACCTGCCCGGGTTCGTGGAGCAGGCGAGCGCCCTCAAGGCCAAGGGCGTGGACACCGTCGCGTGCATCGCGGTCAACGACGCCTTCGTGATGGGCGCCTGGGGCAAGGCCCAAGGGACCGACGGCAAGGTCGTGATGCTGGCCGACGGCTCGGGCGCCTTCACCAAGGCGCTCGGCCTGGAACTCGACCTCGTCTCCCGCGGGATGGGCGTGCGCAGCCAGCGCTACGCGCTGATCGCCGAGAACGGCAAGGTCACGCAATTGGCGGTCGAGCAGCCCGGTGGGTTCGACGTGAGCAAAGCCGAATCGATGCTCGCCAAACTCTGAATGCCAACACCGTCATGCCCGCGAATGCGGGTATCCACGTCTTCCTTTGGGCGCCGGTAAGTCGTGGATTCCCGCATTCGCGGGCATGACGGCGGTGAATTGGTGCGGACACTTCAAGGCCGGGAGAGGGCGTTGGCGGCCTTTATCGAGAAAGGTTGCCCGCAATTCTTTAGGATGAAGTAGATTAGACGGAGACGCAACGGATCCCCCAGAAGGGCGTTGAGGCGAAGGAAAAAGCATGGGCGACACCGTGCGGTGGACAACACAGGAGGCGAACGACCTGATTACCCGGCACGCCCGGGAGGAGGGGGGGCTTCTGCCGGCGCTGCATGCGCTTCAGGCGGCGTTCGGCCATGTACCGCGGGAAACGGTGCCGCTGCTTGCCGAGGCGTTCAACCTGTCGCGCGCCGACGTCCACGGGGTTGTCTCGTTCTACCACGATTTCCGCCACCATCCGCCCGGGCGGCACGTCCTTCGGCTGTGTCGCGCCGAATCGTGCCAGGCGATGGGCGCGGACGGCGTCGCGGCCGCGCTGCGCGCGCGTCTGGGCGTGACATGGGGCGCCACCAGTGCCGATGACCTTGTGACGCTAGAACCGGCGTTCTGCCTGGGGCTGTGCGCCGTCAGCCCGGCCGCGTTGCTTGATGGCCGCCCGCTCGGGCGGATCGACGCCGGCGCGGTGCTCGCCGCACTGGGTGCGCCGTGACCCGCGTGTTCGTCCCCGGCGATGCCGGCGCCCTGGCACTCGGCGCCGACGCCGTCGCCGCGGCACTCGCCGCCGCCGGGGCCGACGTCGTGCGGACCGGCTCGCGTGGCCTCTACTGGCTCGAACCGATGGTCGAGATCGATGGCCCGGCCGGGGCGCGCGTCGCCTACGGTCCGGTGCGGGCGGGCGATGTCGCGGGCCTGCTCGACGCCGGGATGCCGCGCGGGGCGCCCCACGCGCTTCGCCTCGGCCGTCCGGAGGACATTCCCTTCCTGGCCCGCCAGACCCGGATGGTGTTCGCCCGCTCGGGCGTCGTCGATCCGGCATCCCTCGCTGACTACCGCGCGCATGGCGGCCTGCGCGGCCTCGCCCGCGCCATCGAGATCGGCCCGGATGCGACGATCGCTGCGGTGACGGAGGCCGGGTTGCGCGGCCGCGGCGGCGCGGGGTTCCCGACCGGGGTGAAATGGCGCGGCGCGGCGGACGCTCCCGCCACGCGCCGCCACGTCGTGGTGAACGCCGACGAGGGCGACTCCGGCACCTTCGCCGACCGGATGCTGATGGAAGGCGATCCGTTCGCGCTGATCGAGGGAATGCTGATCGCCGGCTTCGCCATTGGGGCGACGCATGGCTGGGTCTACACCCGCTCCGAATACCCGCACGCCATCGCCGCCTTCGAGCGCGCGCTCGCGGCCGCGCGCGAAGGCGGGCTGCTCGGGCCGGATGTCCTCGGGGCGGGATTTGCCTTCGACATCACCCAGCGCGTCGGTGCCGGCGCCTATATCTGCGGCGAGGAGACATCGCTGCTCGACAGCATCGAAGGCAAGCGCGGCCAGGTCCGGGCCAAGCCGCCGCTGCCGATTCATCGCGGCCTGTTCGGCGAGCCCACCGTCATCAACAACGTCATCACGCTCGCCAGCGTCCCGCCGATCCTGACCAACGGAGCCGCCGCCTACCAGGCGCTCGGCCATGGCCGCTCGCGAGGCACCATGCCGATCCAGTTCGCCGGCAATGTCCGCCATCCCGGCCTGTTCGAGGTGCCGTTTGGCCTGACCCTGGGCGAACTCGTCGAAGACATCGGCGGCGGCACCGCGACCGGCCGACCGGTCCGCGCCGTCCAGGCAGGCGGCCCGCTCGGCGCATACTTCCCGCCCACGCTGTTTGACACCATCTACGACTACGAGGCGTTCGCCGCGCGCGACGGGCTGATCGGGCACGGCGGCCTGGTGGTGTTCGACGACACCGTGGACATGGCGCGCCAGGCCCGCTTCGCGATGGAGTTCTGCGCCGTCGAATCCTGCGGCAAATGCACGCCCTGCCGGATCGGTTCGGTGCGCGGGACGGAGGTGTTCGACCGCATTCTCGCCGGTGTCGACGTGGACGCGAATCTCGATCTGATCCGCGACCTGTGTGAGACCTTGAAGTTCGGCTCGTTGTGCGCTCTCGGCGGGTTCATCCCGTACCCGGTCATGAGCGCCATCACGCATTTCCCGGAAGATTTCCGGGTGAGGGCGACAGCATGATCCACGACCCCGATCTCGGCACCAAGCCCAGCACGGCGGCCACCGCCGTCACGCTCGACATCGACGGCCACCGCGTAACGGTGCCCGAGGGCACCTCGATCATGCGTGCGGCGATGGAGGCGGGGATCACGGTGCCGCGTCTCTGCGCCACCGACTCGCTCGATGCTTTCGGATCGTGTCGTCTGTGCCTGGTGGAGATCGATGGCCGCGCCGGCACCCCCGCCTCCTGCACCACCCCGGTCGCGCCCGGACAGCGTGTGCAAACCCAGACCGAACGCCTGGGCCGCATACGGCGCGGGGTGATGGAGCTGTACCTGTCCGACCATCCGGACGATCCCCAGGGCGAAATGCGCGATACCGCGCGCGATGTCGGGCTGACCGGAATGCGCTACGGCAAGGCGGGTGCCAACCACCTCGCCGCGCCGATCGACGCGTCGAACCCGTATTTCCAGTTCGATCCCGCCAAATGCATCGTCTGCTCGCGCTGCGTGCGCGCCTGCGCGGAGGTGCAAGGCACCTTCGCGCTGACGGTGCAGGGACGTGGCTTCGATTCGAAGATCGTCGCCAGCATGGACGAGCCGTTCCTGACCTCGGAATGCGTCTCGTGCGGCGCCTGCGTGCAAGCCTGCCCGACCGGCTCGCTGCTCGAGAAGAGCGTCGTCGAACTCGGCGAGCCGGAACATTCCATCGTCACCACCTGCGGCTATTGCGGTGTCGGCTGCAACTTCCGCGCCGAGATGCAGGGTGAGACCGTCGTCCGCATGGTGCCGTCGAAAGACGGCAAGGCCAATCACGGCCATTCCTGCGTGAAGGGCCGCTTCGCCTGGGGCTACGCGACGCATCGCGAGCGCATCCTGAAGCCGATGATGCGCGAGCGGATCACCGACCCGTGGGAGGAAACCACGTGGGAGGCGGCGATCGCCCGCGTTGCCCGCGAGTTCCGGCGCATCCAGGACCAGCACGGGATCGGTGCGATCGGCGCCATCACCTCGTCGCGTTGTACCAACGAGGAAACCTACCTGATGCAGAAGCTGGTGCGCGCCGGCTTCGGCAACAACAACATCGACACTTGCGCGCGCGTCTGCCACTCGCCCACCGGTTATGGGCTGGGGACGGCGTTCGGCACGTCGGCCGGCACCAACGATTTCGATTCGGTGATGCAAGCGGACGTCATGATGGTGATCGGCGCCAACCCGACCGACGCGCATCCGGTGTTCGCCTCGCAGATGAAACGGCGCCTGCGCGACGATGCGAAGCTGATCGTGCTCGATCCGCGCCGCATCGACCTCGTGCGCTCGCCGCATGTCGAGGCGGCGTTCCATCTGCCGCTGCGACCAGGGAGCAACGTCGCCGTGTTCGATGCGATGGCGCATGTCGTCGTGACCGAGGGATTGGTGGCGGAATCCTACATTCGCGAACGCTGCGATTGGGACGCGTTTCAGGACTGGGCCGCCGTCATCGCCGAACCCCGCAACAGCCCCGAGGCCGTCGAGCCGTTGAGCGGCGTGCCCGCCCATCTGATCCGCGAAGCCGCGCGGCTCTATGCGACCGCCGGCAACGGCGCGATCTATTACGGCCTCGGCGTCACCGAGCACAGCCAGGGCAGTACGGCGGTCATGGCGCTGGCCAATCTGGCGATGGCGACCGGCAATGTCGGCCGGCCGGGGACCGGCGTGAACCCGCTGCGCGGGCAGAACAACGTCCAGGGCTCGTGCGACATGGGCAG
>JBDTFI010000223.1:0-2979 GCA_039938035.1 Acetobacteraceae bacterium
GCGGGATAGGTCGAGAGCTGCCAGGCCGTCGGCGTCTGCCCGTGCTTCTCCAACTCCAGCGCCAACAGGTTCACCGCGTTCTTCGCGCGGACCTTGGCGAACTCCTCCGGACGCATCGGGAACTCCGGGTCGAAATTCACGTCGGCACCGTGCAAGCGGTAGAAAAACTCCAGGTAGCCGAGGATCGGCGCGTCGGGCCAGACATCGGGCAGGTTGAGCAGTTCCCCCCAGCCGTGATGGCCGAGGATGATGTCGGGGATAAAGCCGAGGTGGCGGAGGTTGCGCGCGGTGGCGCCGACGGCTTCCGCGCGGCGCATCGCGATATCGAAGTCACGCGCCGCGTCATGCACCGTGCCGGGCGGAGCGGGTCGGGGCGCACGGTATGGCACCTTGCGCACACCGGGGATCTGGTTGGCATTCGGCTCGGTGATGAAGACGATCTCGTGCCGCCCGGAGGCCACCAGATGGCGAACGAGGTGGAGGTACTGGCCGGGAAAGTTCTGGTGGACGAAGAGCAGCCGCATCCGCGGTGCCCGCCTTCAGCGCCGCTTCGTCTCCTTCGGCCGCGCACCCTTCCCGGGCGGAGCGGCGCGCGGGGTCTGCGCGACCGGCGCCGGCGGCCGGCTCGCGCCCTTCGGACGCAGCTCGATCTGGAACGCCTCCAAGGCGGCGAGGCTCTCGGCCTGGCACGTCTCGCCCGCCGCCACCGGGCCGACCGCGCTGCCGTCCACGAAGGTCGCCGCATAGGATAGGTCGTGCGCCGCAGCCGCCTCCCCTTTGAGCCGCACCGTCAGGCCGAGCAACGGCAGCGCCATGCCACGACTGCCGCAGAACTTGCCGCCGTCCACCCACGGCGAGAGCCAGTCCCGGCCCAGGACGGCCTGATACTCGATGTCGGCGGGTGAAATGGCCTGTCGTGGGGCGATTCCGAACCCCTCGATCCACAACCGGCTGCCGCGCGTGCCCATCCACTCGCCGAACTTCACCCCGACGTCACCCATGCGCTGTACATGTGCGACCACCTCGGCGTCGGGCGCCGTGACCGGCGCGGCGCTTCCCTGCGCCGGGCCAGCCGGCGCGGCCGTGCCGCCGGTCAGACGGAGGACCTGGAGGCGCGGCGCCTGATCGGGCGTGGCTTCGGGTGCCTGATAGATCGTGACGAGGACCCGCGCCGGCCCATCGGCGACGCGGATCAACGCCGCGCCCTCGCCATCGCCCATCCATCCGTCTTCACGGAAGGTGCTGATTTCGACGTTGTCGGGACGGCCCAGGGCCCCCGGCGGCCGCGACAGCCGCACGCCCGGCAACCCGCCCGGGCCGACAGCGGCGGCGGTCAGCACGACGCAGAACAGCCCGGCGTCGAGGGTCATCAGATGCCCTGAGACCTTCAGCTCCGTCACGCGGCCCTGCGCGGGTTGGCGTCGCGGCTGCGGCGTCGGATCAGATGGCGTGATATCGGCCGAACGCGAGCGCGCTCGGGAATGGGCTGTGTCAGGCATCAGGGACCTGTTCTCGCTGAAACGTGAGGCGCGTCTTCATGCCGCGAGACGCCGGATGCCGCAAGCAAAGCGTCATTGATGCGTGCCGCGGACATGCGAGCGGGGATCGGAAATCCCCAGCCGGTGGCGCGTACGCGTCCCGACTGCGCGCCGAGATCGAAGACGGCGGCGCGCAGGCCGGCGCGCCAGGCTTCGGTCAGCGCGAAGCACCAGGTCTCCGGCACGACCGAGGGAATGAAGGCAATCGCGGCGTCCTGCGCGCGGATCAGCGCCTCGGCCTCCTCCGGCGCGTAGGGGCCGGTGACGAATACCCGACCTGTCGCGATCAGGCGCGCATCGTCGATCGTGTGACCGACCACGGTGAACGCGAGACCCAAGGCGCGGGAAGCTGCGTCGCGCGCGCAGGCGAGCAGAACGTCGTAGCCCTTCGCCGCGCCCACCGCGCCGATCACGGCGACAACGCACCGCCCGGCGCGGGGCGGCGGCACGGGCGGCAGCGCGGCATCGTCCTCGTGCGGCACGATCCTTGGATTGATGCTGGGGAAGTGTCGCGCGATGCGGGCGGCAGCATCGGCCGAAGGAGCGATCACGCGCCGTGCGCCCGTGAGCACGCCCGCGCTTCGCGCCCGCAGCGCCGCCGGGCCGATCGGCTCGTCCAACAGGCTGCCCGCTTCGGCGACGCAGGAGACGCAGCCGGCGAGGTAGGGCTCTCGGCAGTAACGCCCCGTCGCACCAAGCAGGACGACCCGCGGGCATAGCCAGGCGTAGTCGTGGACATGCACTTCGTAGGGTACGTTCAGTAGCCGGGGCAGGTCGAGCATCTCCGGGGCGTGGCCGAGCAAATGGTGCAACTCCACACGCGTGACCCGTTCGGCGGCCAGCAGGCGGCGCAAAGGCGGAAGTTCGTCCGGGATCGCGAACACGAGGTTCGGGAACGCGGCGTCCTCGCCCGCTTCGGCGACGCGCGCGCCCGTGCAGCCGTCCGCCGATCGGGCCGGGCGCAGGACGAGCGGGCGCAAATTCGCGGCTCGGGCGGCCGTGGCGCGGGCGGCGATGACCCGCTCCACCCCGCCACCCTGGTCGTGGGTCACCATCAGGACGGCACCCACGGCGCCGGGTGCGCGGGCGGCGCGGAACCCAAGCAGGTCGATGCGCCGGCGTGGCGGACCCAGCGGGTCGACGGCGAGGTGGCGCGCGACCAGGGCATCGTAGCCGGGATGCAGCCGTTAGAGGATCGTCGCGTTGCGCGCGCGCAGCGCGGCGCCCGCCGTTCCGAAGGACTGCCCACCCAAATGGGCGACGAACACGCCCGGGGCCGCGACATGGCGCCAGCCGAGATCGCGCGCGCAGGCAAAAGTCGTTTTCCTCCCCGTAGCCCTGGGCGAACAGGTCGGCGCGCAGCAATCCAGTCGCGCGCAGGCAGTCGCCGCGAATATACAGGCAAAAGCCGACGCCGACCGGGATGTCGACGACCATTCCG
>JBDTFI010000224.1:0-6295 GCA_039938035.1 Acetobacteraceae bacterium
GGCGGCCGGGATCGTCCGGGTGGTCAACGCCCGCATGGCCGACGGCGTGCGGATCGCCACCGTCCGGCGCGGCACCGATCCGCGCAAGCACGCGATCCTGGCGTTCGGCGGCGCGGCCGGGCTGCACATCGCCGCCGTCGCGGCCGAGCTGGACGTCCGCCTCGCGGTCGTGCCGCTGACCGCTTCGGTGCTCTCGGCCTGGGGGATGCTGAACACCGATCTGCGGGTGGAGCTGGCGCGCAGCCAGCCGCAAACCAGCGGCCTCGACATTCCCGGGCTGCGTGCCGCCTTCGCCGCGATGGAGGCGGCGGGACGCGCGCGACTGCCGCGCTTCGACGGCGCGGTGGCGCTGCGGCGCGCGGCCGACATGCGCTACGGCGAGCAGGTGTTCGAGGTGACGGTGGCGCTTGACGGCATCGACCTCGATGCGCCTGAGGCCGCGCACGCGGTCGCCGCCGCGTTCCACGCCCGCCACGAGGCGCTTTATACGTATGCAATGCGCGAGCAGGCCCCGGTGCTGGTCAACGCCCGCCTGTCCGTGATCGGCCGCCTCGCCGACGCCGCGGTGCCGCGAGCCGGCGGCGGCGGGACAGGCCCGCACCGGCAAAGCATCTGGCTGGCGGGCGGCTGGACGGAAATCGACACATTCGACTTCGCGGCACTCACGCCGGAGCAGACTCTGACCGGCCCGGCGATCGTGGAATCCGAAACCACGACCATCCTGCTGCGGAACAACGATCGCGCCCGGTTCGACGGACGCGGCTGGCTGGAGATCGAGGTGGGATGAAACTGATCGCCGCCGCCTCTACCCCGCAGCGCCCGCCTTCGCATACACCCCCCGCTCCTCAGGCACCGGCACGAACCGGCTCGTCACGCCGAGCACCGTCTCCGCCCCACCCAGGTACAGCAGCCCGTCATCGGGCATCTGCCGCGCGATCGCATCCAGCACGCGGGCCCGCGTGGGCTGGTCGAAATAGATCAGCACATTGCGGCAGAACACCACGTCGAAGCGGCCGAGTGGGGCGGGGTCGGCGAGAAGGTTCCATTCGCGGAACCGCACCATCGCCCGCAAAGGCGCCGCGATCCGCCAGTTGCCGCCGTCCTCCTTGCGGAAATGCTTCATCAGCATCTGGATCGACAGGCCGCGCTGCACCTCGAACTGCGTGTACAGGCCCTGCCGCGCGCGGGCCAGTTGTTCGCGGGCGATGTCGGTGCCGAGGATGTCCAGCGGGCGATCCCGCGCCGTGCTCTCGGCGAGGATCATGGCGAGCGAATACACCTCCTGCCCGGAGGAGGCGGCCGCCGACCAGATCCGGATGGGCACGCCCCGCGGACGGGCGTCGAGCAGCCGTGGCAGCGCCTTCGTGCGGAAATGGCTGAACGGCCGTTCGTCGCGGAAGAAGAAACTCTCGTTGGTGGTCATCGCCTCGACCACCTCGCGCTCCAGCGCCTCGGTCGCCGGGGCGCGCAGCCGGAAGGCGAGGGCGGCGAGATCGCGGAGGTTCTCGCGCCGGACGATCGGGGCGAGGCGGGTTTCGAGCAGATAGAGCTTGTCCGGCCCGATCACGAGGCCCGAGCGCGCCCGCAGCAGATCGGCGAACACCTGGAAGGTGCCGCCCGACAACGCGACGCTCATTTCCGGGCGACCCGCAGAAGATCCAGCAGACGCGGCGCGATCTCGGCGAGCGGCAGCACGGCGTGGCACAGCCCGGCCCGCGCGACGGCGCCCGGCATCCCCCAGACGATGCTGCTCGCCTCGTCCTGGGCGATGACGGCCCCGCCGGCCGCCACGACACGCCGCGTGCCGGCCAGCCCGTCATGGCCCATGCCGGTCAGGATCACGACGAGGACCCGGCCACCGAACGAGGCTGCAGCGCTTTCCAGCATCGGATCGACCGAGGGGCGGCAGAAATTGATCGCCGGCTCATTGCTCAGGCGCGCCGTCGCGCCCCCCCCGCCGCCGTCGATCAGCAAGTGGCGGTCGCCCGGGGCGAGATAGACCCGCCCGGGCAGCAACGCCTCGCCGTCCCGCGCCTCGGCGCACGGAAGGCGGCCGGCGCGGGTCATGTGTTCGGCCAGGATCGGCGTGAAGGCGGCCGGCATGTGCTGGGTCAGCACCACCGGAACCGGCATCGTATCGCCCAAGGCGGCCATCAGCGTGAACAGCGCCTGCGGGCCGCCGGTGGAGCTGCCGATGGCCAGCAGATGCGGTTGGGTCAGGGGCCGCGGCCGAAAGGGCGGCAGCTCGCGCCCGTCCGGCGTCGATCCCGCCACCGCCGGCTCCGGAGCGAAACGGCGTAAGCCGAGTGCCTTCACCTTGCCCAGGAGGTCGCGCCGAAACGCTTCCGCGCTCTGCGCGCCGCCGATCGCGCTCGGCTTCGCCACATAATCCGCCGCGCCGAGGCGCAGCGCACGCAAGGTCACGTCGGCGCCTCGGGTGGTCAGCGTCGAGGCCATGACCACCCGCACCCCAGGCGCCGCGCGCAGCAGCAGCGGCAATGCGGTCAGCCCGTCCATCACCGGCATCTCGATGTCGAGCACGACCACATCGACCGGCTGGCGCTGCAACGCCTCGATCGCGAGCGCGCCGTTGGCCGCGCGCGCCACGACCCGCACGCCCGGATCGCCCTCCAGCGCGCGGGCGATGGCGGCGCGCATCACGGCGGAATCATCACAAACCAGGACGCGGATTTCGGTCTGCCCGATCGCCGTCGGGCGCGGCGGGACGGTGGCGAGCATCCGCTAGATCGGTCCGACCTGTGCCATCTTGCCCAACAGTATCTCGGCGTCGAACGGCTTCATGATGTACTCCTGCGCGCCGCTCGCGAGGGCCTCGGCGATGCAGCGCGTGTCGTTCTCGGTGGTGCAGAACACGACGACCGGGTCGTCCGGCCCGAACTCCGCGCGCAGCACGCGCAGGAACTCGATGCCGTTCATCACCGGCATGTTCCAGTCGAGCACGACGCAGTCCGGCGGATCGGCCCGACAGGCGGCCAGGGCACGGGCGCCGTCCTCGGCCTCGGCCACGTCGTAGCCGCCGGATTCGAGGATGCGGCGGATCAGCTTGCGAACCACGCGGCTGTCATCGACGACGAGGCAGGTGGGCATCGCGCTCAGCCCGGCGCCCTGGGCCGCACCGCCAGCAGCCGCCCAACGTTAAGGATCACCAGCAGCCTGGTGTCGAGGCGGCAGATGCCGGCGCTGAACGCCGCCCAGATCGCCGACAGGGTGGGTGGGTTCGGCTCGATGGCGCCGGGGCGCAGGGTCATGACCTCGGAGACCTGGTCGACCAACAGCGCGTACAGCTCCCCGCCTTGTTCGGTCACCACCGACATCCGGGCGCTTCCGGGGGCAGCCGGAGGCAAGCGCAAACGCCGCCGCAGATCGATCGCGGTCACGATCCGGCCGCGCAGATTGAGGCTGCCCGCCACTTCGGACGGCGCGAGCGGGATGCGGGTGATCGCTTGCGGGAACAGGATGTCGCGCACGCCCAGCACGGGAACCCCGCAGAGCTGATCAGCGACGGTCAGCGTGACGTACTGGCGATCCGCCTCTGCCTGCGCGTCATCCGGGCGATCGAGCATCGCGGTGCTCATGGGCCTGGCGCCGTCGCCGTGACCTGGCCGACCTTGGCCAACCAGTACGCGGTGTCGATCACGTCGGTCGCCTGCCCGCCGATGACCGCCGTGCCGAGCAGCCCGGGGCGCGCCGCCGAAAGCTCGATCTCCGCGCGATCCTCCACGACGTCGACGATCTCATCGACCATCAGCCCCGTCCGGCGCTCGCCGTCGGCGAACACGAGCACCGCTTGGGTCGGCTTCTGAGTCTCCGGCGTCTCGGACAGCGGCACCAAGGGCATCAGCCGGCCGCGATACTGAACGACCGCCACGCCGGTCGGGGTCTCGATGCTGTCGCGCGGGATCTCCTCCAGCCGGGCGATCAGGCCGAGCGGCACGGCGAGCGGCTGTTTGCCGCGGGCGCGGAACAGCAGCATCGCGGTCCGCGCGCCCGATCGCGGCGCATCGGCCTCTCTCTCCACAAGCCGGGTCTCGCCGCCCGTCGCGATGCCCGTCACACGGGCGATTCCGTTCGGGTCCAGGATCATGATGACGGAACCGTCGCCCAGGATCGTGTTGCCGCTGAGCACCGTGATGTCGCGCAGGATGGGCGCCACCGGCTTGACCACGATCTCCTCGGTGTCGAACACCCGATCGACGACGATGCCGACCATGTTGGCGCCGACCTGCGCCACCACGATGATCGACGCCTCTCCGGCCCCCTCCAGTTCCAGCAATTCCGCGAGGTTCACCAACGGCAGCAAGTGCTCGCGCAGCCGCAGCACCTGGGTGTCGTCGATTCGCTCGATCACGCTCTCCGCGCCGGTCTCTCCCCCCCGGCCGGCGCGGACCAGTTCGACGACGCTGATCTGCGGAATGGCGAACCGCTCCGTCCCCGCCTGGACCACCAAAGCGGAGACAATGGCGAGCGTCAGCGGGATCTTGATGGTGAAGCGGCTGCCCTGGCCGGGCGTGCTTTTCAGGTCGATCGTGCCGCCGATCCGCTCGATGTTCGTCTTCACCACGTCCATCCCGACGCCTCGGCCGGACAATGCCGTCACCTCGGCGGCGGTGGAGAAGCCGGCGCTCAGGATGAAGCGCTGGATCTGCGCCTCGGTCATCGCCGCCAGCTCCGCCTCGGTCGCGAGGCCCTGAGCGAGCGCCTTGGCGCGGATGTCCCCGATCCCGAGGCCGCGCCCGTCATCGGCGATTTCGATGAGGATGTGGCCGCCCTCGTGGAACGCGTTGAGCGTGATGCGCCCGGTTTCGGGCTTGCCCGCCGCGAGCCGCTCCGCCGGCGGTTCCAGGCCGTGATCGGCGGAGTTGCGGACCATGTGGGTAAGCGGGTCCTTGATGAGTTCGAGCACCTGGCGATCCAGCTCGGTCTCGGCCCCGAGCATCACCAGCTCGATGCGCTTGCCGAGGTCGTGCGCAAGCTCGCGCACCATCCGGGGCAGCTTGTTCCAGGCATGGCCGATCGGCTGCATCCGCGTCTTCATCACGCCTTCCTGGAGGTCGGAGGTGATGTGCGACAGGCGCTGCAACGGCGCGGCGAAGCGGCTGTCCTGCTCGCCGCGGGCCAGTTGGAGAAGCTGGTTTCGCGTCAGCACCAGTTCGCTCACCAGGGTCATCAGATGATCGAGCACGTCGACCGTCACGCGAATGGTCTGCGCCGCCGCTGCCGCCTCCGCGCGATCCGGCCGCGGCGACGGGGCAACCGGGGCGACGATCATTGCCTCCGGCTCGGCGCGCCCGGCGGCCACGCGATCCAACGCGGCGATCAGCTCCGCGTCGCTGCCGTCCGGCTCGGCGCCGGTGGCGCCCAGGCCCGCCAGGATCAGGCGCACCCCGTCCACCACCGCGAGCACCAGGGTCACGATTTCCGTGCTCACCGTCAGCTTGCCGTCGCGCAGCCGGCCGAGCACATTCTCTCCGGCGTGGGTCAGCCGCTCCAGCCTTGGCAGACCGAGGAAGCCGCAGGTTCCCTTGACCGTGTGTACCAGGCGGAAGATCAGCGACAGCGTTTGGGCGTCATCGGGCGCGCGCTCCAGCTTCAGCAGGGCGGCGTCCAGTTCGGCGAGGCTTTCGGCGGTTTCGGCCAGGAAATCGGTCAGCAGATCGTCCATCGCGCCCTCACGGCCAAGGCCGGTGATCCTCGGGCGGAAGGCCGAATAAACGGTTAAGCGACGGTGCCCCGCCCGCAAGCGAGAATTGCCTGTGCCAATGCCATCCACCTCCGCCCTGGAACCCGGAACCTGGGTCCGCCACCCCGATCGTCCCGACTGGGGCGACGGTCAGGTGCAATCCGTCATCGGCGCGCGCGTGACGGTAAATTTCGAGAATGCGGGAAAGCTTCTCATCAACACGGACCTCGTTGTGCTGGAGACGCTGGATGCTGAGCCTCCGCCCTGACCCTCGGCCGGGCCTTGATCCGGCGGGGGGAACGGCGCACCTCAGGCCAATGAGTACGATGATTGATCCGTTCGGCCGGGCCATCACTTACCTGCGGGTTTCGGTGACCGACCGCTGCGACCTCCGCTGCGTCTATTGCATGGCGGAGGAGATGACGTTCCTGCCCAAGCGCCACCTGCTGACGCTGGAGGAGCTGGAGCGCATCTCCGCCGCCTTCATTGGCCTCGGCACGCGCAAAATCCGCCTCACCGGCGGTGAGCCACTGGTCCGCCGTGACGTGCTGACCCTCGTGGAGCGGCTCGGCCGCAGGCTCGGCGGCGGCCTCG
>JBDTFI010000225.1:0-5240 GCA_039938035.1 Acetobacteraceae bacterium
TTCTGGGATGTCGCGCCGTTCGCGATGGCGCTGCAAAAGAACGCGGTCGCGGTGTCGCGCAAGGACGTCACCGGCCTGAAGATGGGCGCGATGCCCGACTTCACCCGCTACTCCGACATCCGCAAGACTTGAGCGGCGCCGACGCCTCGCTCGCGTTGCCCCCTCCGACACGGAGAGGCGGGCGGCGCGCGCGGGTGTCGGGCATCCTCGGCACCCTCTCGTCGGTCCCGATCACGCTGTTCGGGCTGATCCTCATCACCTTCCTGATCGGCCGCGTGATGCCGATCGACCCGGTGATCGCCATCGTCGGCGATCATGCCCCACCCGACGTGATCGCGCGCGTTCGTCTCGAACTCGGCCTCGATCGCCCGCTGCCGGTGCAGTTCGGCATCTATCTGCTCCGTCTGCTGCACGGCAATCTCGGGCACAGCGTGATGACCACGCACGCGGTGACCGAGGACATCGCGACCTATTTCCCGGCTACGTTCGAGCTGGCGACGGCGGCGATCCTGCTCGCCCTCGTCATCGGCATCCCCGCCGGCGTGATCGCCGCCGCGCGACAAGGCTCGCGCTTCGATCACGTGGTGCGCGTCGTCAGCCTCGCCGGGCAGTCGATTCCGGTGTTCGTGCTCGGGCTGGTGTTCCTGCTGGTGTTCTACGCCAAGCTCGGCATCGCCCCAGGCACCGGGCAGATCGACGTCATGTACGACGGATTAGTGCCGCGGGTGACCGGCATGATGGTGATCGACGCCATGATCGCCGAGCAGTGGGCCGTGTGTCGCGACGCGCTCGCCCATCTCGCGATGCCCACGCTGGTGCTCGCTTATTTCAGCCTCGCCTACATCACCCGCATGACGCGCGCCTTCATGCTGGATGCGCTGGCGGGCGAGTACATCGTGACCGCGCGCGCCAAGGGCCTGTCGGGCGCGCGCATCCTGTGGCGGCACGCCTTCGCCAACATCGCGGTTCCACTCGTGACCGTCGTGGCACTCGCCTATGCCGGGCTGCTGGAGGGCGCGGTGCTGACCGAGACGGTGTTCTCCTGGCCGGGCATCGGGCTCTACCTCACCGTCTCCTTGCTCAACGCCGACATGGACGCGGTGCTGGGGGCGACCCTGGTGATCGGGCTGATCTACGTGATCCTCAACCTGCTCGCCGACCTGTCCTACCGCGTGCTGGACCCGCGCACGCGATGAATTATCCCGGCCAGTTCACCGCCGTCATCCGCGATGGCCCGGCCTTGCGGGAGGGATCGTGACAAGCCGCGCCTGGCTGCTGACCGACACGCCATCCTCGCGCGGCCAGGCGGCCTGGGGACGGCGCTATCGCGCCTGGCTGCTGTTTCGCGCCAACGGATTGGCGTTCGCCGGGCTGATCACCGTCCTGATCCTCATCGTCGCCTCCCTCGCCGCGCCGCTGCTGACCGCGCAGGATCCGAACGCACAGCACCTCGCCAACCGGCTCGCGTTCCCATCGGCGCAACACTGGTTCGGCACCGACGAGCTGGGGCGGGATCTCTACGCGCGCATCCTCTACGGCGGGCGGATCACGCTCGGCATGGTGGTCGCGGTGGTCGGCATGGTGGCCCCGGTCGGGCTGATCGTCGGCTGCGTCGCGGGCTATCTCGGCGGGCGCGCCGATCGGCTGCTGATGCGCGTCACCGACGTGTTCCTGGCCTTCCCCCGCCTGATCCTGGCGCTCGCCTTCGTCGCCGCGCTGCGTCCGGGCATCTCCAGCGCCATCTTCGCCATCGCGCTGACCGCCTGGCCACCCTACGCGCGGCTCGCGCGCGCCGACACGCTGACCATCCGCAACGCCGACTTCATCGCCGCCGTCCGGCTCACAGGGGCGGCGGCGCCGCGCATCGTGCTCCGCCACGTCATGCCGCTCGCGGTGTCGTCGGTCATCGTGCGGGTGACGCTCGACATGAGCGGGATCATCCTGACCGCCGCCGGCCTCGGCTTCCTCGGCATGGGCGCACAGCCGCCGATGCCCGAATGGGGCACCATGATCGCCGCGACCCGCGGCTACATCCTGGAGCAGTGGTGGGTGCCGACCATCCCCGGCATCGCCATCTTCATAGCCGCCTTGGCGTTCAACCTGCTCGGCGACGGGCTGCGCGACATCCTCGACCCGAAGCAGCGATGACCGCGCCGCTGGTGGAGATGGCCGGCTTGCGCGTCGCCTTCGCGACGCCGACGGGCGTGAGCGAGGCGGTGCGCGGCGTGTCGCTCACGCTCGGCCAGGAAAAGCTGGGCATCGTGGGCGAAAGCGGATCGGGCAAGTCGCTCACCGCGCGGGCGATCCTCCGTCTGCTGCCGCGCACCGCGCGCCTTCACGCCGACCGCCTCGCCTTCGACGGGATCGACATCCTGACGGCGAGCGAGCGCGCGATGCGCCGCATCCGCGGCCGGCGCGCCGGGCTGATCCTGCAAGATCCGAAATTCTCGCTGAACCCGGTGATGACGATCGGCGCGCAGATCGCCGAGGCGTGGCGCGACCACACGAAGGGTTCTCGTCGCACGGCGCGCGAGGCCGTGGTCGCGCTGCTCGATCAGGTGCGCATCCGCGATCCCGGGCGCGTCGCCGGCCTCTATCCGCACGAGCTGTCGGGCGGCATGGGCCAGCGGGTGATGATCGCGATGATGCTGGCGCCTGACCCGGAGCTGCTGATCGCCGACGAACCGACCAGCGCGCTCGACGCCACCGTGCAGGCGGAGATCCTGCGGCTGATCGAGGACCTCGTGTCCCGCCGCGGCATGGGGCTGATCCTGATCAGCCACGACCTGCCGCTGGTCGGCCACTTCTGCGACCGGGTGATGGTGATGTACGCCGGCAAGGTGCTCGAGGAGCTGCCAGCCGGAGAGCTTGCCCGCGCCCGTCACCCCTACACCCGCGGCCTGCTCGCCTGCCTGCCGTCGCTCACCCATCCACGCGCCCCGCTCGCGACGCTCTCGCGTGATCCCGCCTGGGCGGCATGATGATCGAGGTCGAGGATCTGCGCGTGCGCTTCGGGCAGACCGAGGCGGTGCGCGGCGTCTCGTTCGAGGTGGCCGAAGGCGCAAGCTTCGGGATCGTCGGCGAAAGCGGGTCCGGCAAATCGACGGTGCTGCGCGCGCTGTCCGGTCTGAACCCCGACTGGACCGGGCACATGCGGGTGGCCGGCCTGACCCTGGGGCGGCGGCGCGGTCGGGCGTTTTTCCGCCGGGTGCAGATGGTGTTCCAGGACCCGTACGGCTCGCTCCACCCACGCCAGACCGTCGATCGGGCGTTGTCGGAGCCGTTGCTGGTCCACGGCCTGGGCGACATCGACCGCCGGGTGGAGCGCGCGCTGATCGAGGTCGCGCTGCCGCCCGAGGCGCGTTTCCGCTACCCCCATCAACTGTCGGGCGGCCAGCGCCAGCGCGTCGCCATCGCCCGCGCCCTGATGGCCGAGCCCGGCGTGCTCCTGCTCGACGAACCGACCAGCGCGCTCGACGTCTCGGTGCAGGCCGAAGTGCTGAACCTGCTCGCCGACCTCCAGCTCCGGCGCGGCCTCACCTACGTCCTGGTCAGCCACAACCTGCCGGTGGTCGCGCATCTCTGCCCGCTGATCGGCGTGATGCAGAACGGCGAGATGGTGGAACAGATCGGCTTCGAGGATTTGCGCGCGGGGCGCACGCGCCACCCGCACACGGCGGAACTGCGGGCGCTGAGCGTGGAGTTGGAGGAAGCGGGGTAGGGAAGGGGTGCGAAGAGTCGGCAGTTGCGCTTGTGTAGGAATGACGTGAGTGGTCGAGACCGGCCGTTATCGGGACAGCGCGCGCAACTCCGCGCGCAGGCGATCGGGGCCGGCGATTCCGCTTTCGATCGCGGCATGGGTGTGCCGCCAGATCGGGACCGCTTGAAGGAGGAGAGTTCGCCCGGCGGGCGTGAGCGCGAGCCGGCGGGTGCGCCTGTCGGCGGGATCGGGCGTGACCGTCACCAGCCGGCGCCGTTCGAGCGCCTTCAGACTAGCGGTGAGCGTCGTCCGGTCCATCGCGAGCAAGTCGGAGACGCCGCCGATACTGGGCGGCTCCAGCCGATTGAGCGACATCAGGAGCGAGAACTGGCCGTTGCTGAGCCCGAGTGGGCGCAGCGCCGTGTCGAAGCGGCGTGCGATCACCCGAGCCGCGCGCTGCAGTTGCAGGCAGAGGCAGGTGTCGCGGATTTCGATCGTGGTCGAGAAAGGGAGTGCGGTCGGGGTTGACATGGCGCGGCTAGGTTGATATCAACGTACATAGCCTAGAACGTGAAGGAGCGCAAGCAATGCAAATCCAGCCGTACATCTTCTTCGACGGTCGCTGCGAGGAGGCGCTGAACTTCTATCGCGACGTGCTCGGTATCGAGACGACGATGTTGATGCGATTCAAGGACATGCCGCCGCAAGAGGGAGCGCAGGCGGGGGGTCAGGCACCGGCGATGCCGCCGGGCACCGAGAACAGCGTAATGCATGCGAGTTTCCGCCTTGGTGACACGGTGGTGAACGCCTCGGACGGCAACTGTCAGGGCAAGGCGGCCTTCGAGGGCTTCGGCCTGGCGTTGACGGTCGCCAATCCGACGGAGGCGGAGCGGGTGTTCACGGCCCTCGGAAAGGGGGGCGAGGTTCGTATGCCGCTCGGCAAGACGTTCTTCTCCCCGAGTTTCGGCATGACGACCGACCGCTTCGGCGTGCTCTGGATGGTCATGGTCGAGCCATAATCGGCACGAACAGGCTTGCATCCGTGCGGAATCGGACTATGTCCTGATCCGCACGGATAGCAACGCATGCCGCCACGCCCCTCGACCGACCCGCGGAAGGTCGCCCCCCCGATCGCGAAGGGGCCCGACCGGCTCGGCGCCTCCCGCTTCCTTCCGGCCAACCGCCGCCGCCTCAGCGCCCCAGCGCTCCGCACCTTCCTCGCCATCGCCGATCTTTGGGGCCTGACGGAGGAGCAGCGGCGGCTGGTGCTCGGGATGCCGTCGCGGTCCACCTATCACGGCTGGACGCGCATTGCCCGCGCGCATGGCGAGATCGTGCTTGATGTCGACGTTCTGGTGCGGCTCTCGGCGGTGCTGGGTATCTACCAGGCGCTTCGGATCCTCTACCAATCCGAGGCCGAGGGAACGGCGTGGCTGAAACGCCCGCACGCGGCGACGATCTTCGGCGGCCAGCCGCCGATGGAGCTGCTCACCAGCGGCAGCCAGGACGCACTGCTCTGGGTCCGCCGCTTCCTCGACGC
>JBDTFI010000226.1:0-4574 GCA_039938035.1 Acetobacteraceae bacterium
TGTGCGGCAAGTACAAGCGGATGAAGTTCCGCGGCATCATCTGCGAGAAATGCGGCGTTGAGGTCACCCTGGCGAAGGTCCGGCGCGAGCGCATGGGCCATATCGAGCTTGCCTCCCCGGTCGCGCATATCTGGTTCATGAAGTCGCTGCCCAGCCGGATCGGCCTGATGGTCGACCTGACGCTGAAGGAGCTTGAGAAGATCCTCTACTTCGAGAGCTACGTCGTGCTGGAGCCGGGCACGACCGACATGAAGCTGCACAGCCTGCTGAACGAAGACCAGTTCATGGCCAAGCAGGATGAGTTCGGCGACGACAGCTTCGAGGTCGGCATCGGCGCCGAGGCGATCAAGAAGATCCTCAACGGCATCGACCTCGACGCCGAGAAGACCCGCCTGCGCGCGGACCTCAAGGACACCACCAGCGAGGCCAAGCGCAAGAAGCTGGTCAAGCGTCTCAAGCTGATCGAGGCGTTCGGCGAATCCGGCGCGCGTCCGGACTGGATGATCCTCGACGTCGTGCCGGTCATTCCGCCGGAGCTGCGTCCGCTGGTGCCGCTCGATGGCGGCCGCTTCGCGACGTCGGACCTCAACGACCTCTACCGGCGCGTCATCAATCGCAACAACCGCCTGAAGCGGCTGATCGAGCTGCGCGCGCCCGACATCATCGTGCGCAACGAGAAGCGCATGTTGCAGGAAAGCGTGGACGCGCTGTTCGACAACGGCCGCCGGGGCCGCGCCATCACGGGCGCCAACAAGCGCCCGCTGAAGTCGCTGTCCGACATGCTGAAGGGCAAGCAAGGGCGGTTCCGCCAGAACCTGCTCGGCAAGCGCGTCGACTATTCGGGTCGCTCGGTGATCGTGGTCGGGCCGGAGCTGAAGCTGCATCAGTGCGGGCTGCCGAAGAAGATGGCGCTCGAACTGTTCAAGCCTTTCATCTACGCCAAGCTGGAGAAGTACGGCCACGCGACAACCATCAAGGCCGCCAAGCGGATGGTGGAGAAGGAGCGTCCCGAAGTGTGGGACATCCTCGAGGAGGTGATCCGCGAACATCCGGTGATGCTGAACCGCGCGCCAACGCTGCACCGCCTCGGCATCCAGGCGTTCGAGCCGGTGCTGATCGAGGGCAAGGCGATTCAGCTTCACCCGCTGGTCTGCACCGCGTTCAATGCCGATTTCGACGGCGACCAGATGGCCGTGCATGTGCCACTCAGCCTGGAAGCACAGCTCGAAGCGCGCGTGCTGATGATGTCGACCAACAACATCCTCAGCCCGGCCAACGGCAAGCCGATCATCGTACCGAGCCAGGACATCGTGCTCGGGCTCTATTACCTGTCGCTGGAGACGCCCGAGTATCGGGCGGCACAGGACAAGGATGCGCCCGCCTTCGGAACCGTGGGTGAAATCGAACATGCGCTGCATGCCCACGCCATCGGGCTGCACGACAAGATCAAGTCCCGCTGGGAGATCATGGACCTGAACGGCAACCTGATCCGCGGCATCGTCGTGACCACGCCCGGGCGCATGATGATCGCGCAGATTTTGCCCAAGCATCCCAACGTGCCGTTCGAGCTGGTCAATCGTCAGCTCACCAAGAAGAACGTGTCGGACGTGATTGACGCGGTGTACCGCCATTGCGGCCAGAAGGAGTGCGTGATCTTCGCCGACCGGCTGATGGGCCTCGGGTTCGGGCAGGCCGCCAAGGCTGGGATCTCCTTCGGCAAGGACGACCTCATCATCCCCGAGGAGAAGGGGCCGATGATCCGGCGCACCCAGGCGGAGGTGAAGGAGTTCGAACAGCAGTACCAGGAAGGCCTGATCACCGCCGGCGAGCGCTACAACAAGGTGGTCGATGCATGGTCGCGCTGCACCGACGAGGTGGCCGGCGCGATGATGAAGGAGATTTCCCGCCAGGAGATCGGCGTGGTCACCAATTCCGTGTGGATGATGAGCCATTCCGGCGCGCGTGGCAGCCCGGCGCAGATGCGCCAGCTGGCCGGGATGCGCGGGCTGATGGCGAAGCCGTCGGGTGAGATCATCGAACAGCCGATCATCGCCAACTTCAAGGAGGGGCTGTCCGTCCTCGAGTACTTCAACTCCACCCACGGTGCCCGCAAGGGTCTCGCGGATACGGCGCTGAAGACGGCGAACTCGGGGTATCTGACGCGCCGGCTGGTCGATGTCGCGCAGGATTGCATCATCGTCGAGGAGGATTGCGGCACCGAGCGCGGGCTGACCGTGCGCGCGGTCATGGATGGCGGCGAAATCGTATCGAGCCTGTCGGAGCGCATCCTGGGGCGTACCACGGCGCGTGACATCCTCGACCCGGCCACGGGTGACGTGATTATTCCGGCCAACACGCTGATCGAGGAGGAAGCCGCCGACCGTGTGGAGCAGCTTGGCGTGGAGACGGTGCTGATCCGCTCCGTGCTGACCTGCGAGGCGCCGATCGGCGTCTGCGGGCATTGCTACGGGCGCGACCTCGCGCGTGGCACGCCGGTCAACATCGGCGAGGCGGTGGGCGTCATCGCCGCGCAGTCGATCGGCGAGCCGGGCACCCAGCTGACGATGCGGACGTTCCACATCGGCGGGGCGGCCCAGCGTGGCGCCGAGCAGTCCTTCGTCGAGGCGAGCCATGACGGGCGCGTCGCGATCAAGAACCGCTTTGTCGTGCTCAACAGCCAGGGCGTCCCGGTGGTCATGAGCCGGAACTGCGAAATCGTGCTCACCGACGACAAGGGCCAGGAGCGCGCTCGCTTCCGGGTGCCGTACGGTGCGCGGTTGCTGGTCGATGAAGGCCAGTCGGTGGCGCGCGCGCAGAAACTCGCCGAGTGGGACCCGTACACGCTGCCGATCATCACGGAACGCAACGGGCAGGTCGAATATATCGACCTGATCGAGGGCGTGACCTTGGTGGAACGCATGGACGAGGTCACCGGCCTCACGTCGCGCGTGGTGGTCGACTACAAGCAGAGCGCGAAGGGCGTCGATTTGCGGCCTCGCCTGCAACTCAAGGACGACAAGGGCGAGGTGGTGAAGCTGCCGAACGGGTCGGACGCGCGCTACTTCCTGTCGCCCGATTCGATCCTGTCGGTCGACGCCGGCGCGCAGGTCGCCGCCGGCGACGTGTTGGCGCGCATCCCGCGCGAGGGCAGCAAGACCCGCGACATCACCGGCGGCCTGCCGCGCGTCGCCGAGCTATTCGAGGCGCGCCGGCCGAAGGACCACGCGGTGATCGCCGAGACCGACGGGCGGGTGGAGTTCGGCAAGGACTACAAGGCCAAGCGCCGGGTGATCGTGAAGAACGACGAGACCGGGGAGGAGACCGACTACCTGATCCCGAAGGGCAAGCACGTCTCGGTCCAGGAGGGCGACTTCGTCCGCCGGGGCGACCCGCTGGTCGATGGGCCGCGGGTGCCGCACGACATCCTCAAAGTGCTCGGCGTCGAGGCGCTGTCCGATTACCTGGTGAACGAGATCCAGGACGTCTATCGGCTGCAGGGCGTGAAGATCAACGACAAGCACATCGAGGTGATCGTCCGTCAGATGTTGCAGAAAGTGGAGATCCTCGATCCGGGCGACACCACGTTCCTGGCCGGCGAGCAGGTGGACCGTACTGAGTTCGACGCGGTGCTGGCCAAGCTGGGGCGCGACGATCGCCCGGCGGTGGCAATGCCGGTGCTGCAAGGCATCACCAAGGCCAGCCTGCAAACCAACAGCTTCATCAGTGCCGCTTCGTTCCAGGAGACAACCCGGGTGCTGACCGAGGCGGCGACGGCGGGCAAGGTCGATACGCTGACCGGCCTGAAGGAGAACGTGATCGTCGGGCGCCTGATCCCGGCCGGCACGGGGGCGGTGATGAACCGCCTGCGCGCCATCGCGGCGGGGCGCGACGAACGGCTGCTGCAGCCGATCGCGGCTCCGCAGATCACGACGACCAAGGCGGCCGCCGAGTAGAGCGACCGAGGAGTGGGCGGCCCGGCGACCGGGCCGTCCGCCTCCTACCGTCGCTTCAGGATGATCTTGACCTTGATCGTGAAGATCACCATGATCGGCAGGAGGCCGCGATGAGTGTTGGTCATCGTTGCACTCCTTCGTTCGCCGGCCGGGACCATCCCGGCCGGCGTTCGCATTTTGGCGGCCAACGGGTTAACCCTTCATTTTCGGCCAACCGGCCCGGCCAACCGGGTTGACTCGTCTTTCGCGCCCGATTAGGTTCCGCCTCCACGGCCGATCCCGCTGACTATTCGGGTGGCCGTCGTATCGCAGGCACCATCGCGTGCGGCGCCGCTCCGTCGGTAAGATCGGGGCTCAGGCCGTTTGCATGACCTCAACCCGCAATCGTGGGACTTGTCCCATGCGCGCGGGTTTCGCCCGTGGACGACGGCCGCGCGGACAACGCGGCGAAACGCCGATCGCAAGAACGAGACAGACCAACACGAGACGGGGGCGCATGCCGACCATCAACCAGCTGATCGCCCACGGGCGCGAGCCGCAGAAAAGCCGCAACAAGGTGCCGGCGCTGCAAGGTTGCCCGCAAAAGCGCGGCGTCTGCACGCGCGTCTACACGACGACGCC
>JBDTFI010000227.1:0-6614 GCA_039938035.1 Acetobacteraceae bacterium
GGCGATGCCGGGCAGGGTCGCCTGATGCCGGGCCAGATGCTGGTCTCGCCGGGCGGCGGGGTGTGGCGCTGGGATGGCTACACGATCCGCGCCGGCGCCCCGACCGCCGCCGCCATCCGGCTGCGCCAGCGCAACCGGCTGACCGCGCTGCGCGCCGAGCTTGCCGATGCCGAGACACGTGCGGCGCAGGCGCGCGAGGCAAGCGCGGCCGCCGAAACCGCTGATCGCGACGCCAGCGGCGCCGAGCAGCGCGCGCGGCAGTCCCGGCGCGATGCCGAACAGCGCCTCGAACGCGCCCGCGTTGCCGCCACCCAGCTGCGCGCCCAGGCCGAGGGCGCCGCCGCCCGTTTCCAGGCGGCCGAGCAGCAGGTCGCGGCGCAGACGCCGGAGCACGCCGAGGCGGTTCGCGCGCTTGCCGAGGCTCGCGCCGCGCACGCCACGCTGCCCGACCTCGCCGGCTTGCGCGGCGCGGTCGATCACGCCCGCGCCGCGCTGACCGCGGCCCGCGCCGCTGAAGCCGTCGCGCGATCCGAACGCGATACGATGCGGCGCGAGGCCGAGGCGCATGCCGCCCGCCTGCCGGTCGTCGCGCGCGAACGCGAAGACTGGCGGGCGCGCGCGGCCGATGCCGCCGGGCGCCTCGCCGACCTGCTGGCGCGCCGGCGCGAGGCCGAGGAGCAGCGTGCCGCGCTTGCCGCGATCCCGGCCCAGGCCGCGCAGGCGCGGGAAGCGGCGGAGGCCGCGCTCGCCGAGGCCGATGCCGCGCACCGGGGCGCCGCCGCCGCCCTGACACGGGCCACGGCCCTGGCGACGGAGGCCGAGCGTGCCGCCCGCGCCGCCGAGACCGCCGCCGGCGTGGCGCGGGAGAACGCCGTGCGCGCCGAGGCTGAGGCCGCGCAGGCCGATCACGCCTGGGGCACTGTCGCGGAGCGCATCCTCGAACGCCTAGGCGTCAATCCGGCGCTGCCCGAGCCGGCCGAGCCCTGCGATGTCGATGCCGAGGACAAGGCCCGGCGCAAGCTCGAACGTCTCGTCAAGGAGCGCGACGAGATGGGCCCGGTGAACCTCCGCGCCGAGATGGAGGTCGAAGAGCAGGAACGCCAGATCGCCGCCATCGAGGCCGAACGCGCCGAGATCAGCACCGCCATCGCCAAGCTGCGCGGCTCCATCGGCCACTTGAACCGCGAGGGCCGCGACCGGCTCGCCCAGGTGTTCGAGCAGGTCGATCGCCACTTCCAGGCGTTGTTCTCGCGCATGTTCAACGGCGGGCGCGCCCATCTCGCGCTGGTCGGCTCCGACGACCCACTCGAGGCCGGGCTCGAGATCTATGCCCAGCCGCCGGGCAAGAAGCTCGCGACCTTGTCGCTGCTGTCGGGCGGGGAGCAGGCGCTGACCGCGCTGTCGCTGATCTTCGCGGTTTTCCGCTGCAACCCGGCGCCGATCTGTGTGCTCGACGAGGTCGATGCGCCGCTTGATGACGCCAATGTGGACCGCTTCTGCGCCCTGCTCGACGACATGGTTCGCGAGACCGGGACCCGGTTCCTGGTGGTCACGCACCATCCGCTGAGCATGGCGCGCATGGATCGGCTGTACGGCGTGACGATGCAGGAGCGCGGCATCTCGCGGCTGCTGTCGGTCGATCTCGGCACCGCCGAGCGCCTCGTCGAGCCGCGGCTCATGGCCGCGGAATAGATCATTTCACCTGGAGCTGCTCGCGGACCTTGTCGACGCCGGCACGCGCGCAGGCCGCATCCAGATCGCCGCCCGGCGCGCCGGCGGCGCCGACCGCGCCGACCACTTCGTCGCCGACCTTGATGACGACGCCGCCGCCGAACAGGATGAGGTGCGGAAGCTGCGTGAACAACGCGGAAAAGCCGGGCGCCGTCTTCGCCCGTTCGGCCAATGCGGCCGTGTCCGTCTTGAACGAGGCGGCCGTGTAGGCCTTGTCGTTGGCACTGTCGAGCGAATGGGCCCCGGCCCGATCGCCGCGCAGCACGGCCTGGCGCACGCCGTCGGCGTCGACGACCACGGCGGTCTCGGCATAGCCCTGCTGTGCGCAATGCGCGACGACTTCGCTCGCGATCGTGCTCGCCATGTCGGCGGACAGGCGATGGGTGACGAGCAGACCGTCCGCGAATGCGGGGCCGCTCAGGAGCGCACCGGCGAACGCGAGGACGCCGGCCGCGCGCCAGTGATGACAGGTGTGGCTCATCGTATCCTCCTCCCGTTTCGAGGCACCTCTAGCCGGCGGGCGGGGGATTTGAAAGGATCGCCGAACAACCAAGGGGGATCGACGATGGCGGGAATGCTCGATGGCAAGGCGGCGCTCATCACCGGCGGGGCGGGCGGCATCGGGCGCGCCAGCGCGCTGATCTTCGCCCGCGAGGGCGCCCGGGTGGCGGTGGCCGACGTGACCCAGGATGCCGCCGCCGAGACGGTGGCACTGGTGAACCAGGCAGGCGGGCAGGCGATCTCGCTCGGCTGCGACGTGACCGATGGCGCGGCGGTCGAGGCGATGGTGCGCGCCACCGTCTCGGCGTTCGGGCGGCTGGACTGCGCCTTCAACAACGCCGGCATCGCCGGCTATCAGGTCGATGCCTCCGGCAAGCGCACCGCCGAGTGGGCCGAGGCGTCGTTTGATCGCATGATCGCGGTGAACCTCAAGGGCGTGTGGCTGTGCATGAAGCAGGAGCTTCTGCACATGCAGTGCGCGGGCGGCGGGGCGATCGTCAACACCGCGTCCATCGCGGGGCTGATCGGCCTACCTACGTCCTCGGCCTATGTCGCCGCCAAGCACGGGGTGGTGGGCCTCACGAAGACGGCGGCGATCGAGTATGCGCCCGACAAGGTCAGGGTGAACGCGGTGTGTCCCGGCTATATCCGCACGCGAATGACCGAGGACACGATGGCACGGCGCGGCGAGCAGCTGATGGCGATGGTTCCCGCCGCCCGCCTGGGGGAGCCCGAGGAGATCGCCGAGATGGCGGCATGGCTGTGCTCGGAGCGGGCATCCTTCGTCACCGGCGCCTGTTACAACATCGACGGCGGTTACATGGCGATCTGAGCGGCCCCGGCGGCGCTGGGGCCGGCGGCTCGCCGGGCGATGCGCTCCGCCGCCGCTGCCGCCTGCCAACCGAGGGCGGCGCGGATGAAGCCCGCCGAGTAAGCGAGCCGCCAGCGTGCCCCGATCAGATGTGGGCTGCTGCGCGGGAGCAGTGCGACGGGTGCGAGCATCCCGGCCACGGCGAGCCGGCGGGGCAGGGCGCGCCAGACCGCGTGGTGCTCGCCCAGAAGGCGCCGCGTCACCACGGCGGAGGCGCCTTGCCAGTAAAGGCGACGGAGCAACCAGGCCGGATCGAGGCGGCTTGCCTGGATCTGGTGACGGACGACGATACGTGGATCGTGACGGGCGGACAGGCCGGAATCCTGCAAGCGCCAGGCGAGCTGGACCTCCTCGTCGGACAGCAATGCGTCGCCGTAGCGCCCGATGGCGGCGCGAAACCCGCCCACTTCCAGCAGGGCGGCGACGTTGACGATCATGTTCGCGCCATAGGGTTCGAGATGGGCCGGCAATTCCTTGGTTCGGTACTCGCCCGATCCGGCGTGCTCGATGATCGCCAGCGCGCCGCGCAAACGCTCGGGCCACCAAGGGGGGAGCGGCGCCTCCCACAGCGGCAGGATGCGGCCGCCGATCACCGCGGGCGGGTTCGGCGCTTCGATCGCGTCAAGGATCGCGGCCACCCAGTTCGCCTCGGGGATCGCGTCGTCGTCGATGTAGGCGATCCAGGCGGCGCGGGCGCAGCGGGCGCCCACGTTGCGCGCGAGGCTCACTCCCGGACGCTCCACCCGGAGGTGGCGGAAGTTCGGGGCGGCGAGCGCGAGGCCCGAGATGTCGCGTTCGGCGTCGGGCCGCGAGGCGCTGTCGACCACCAGCACCTCGAACCGGTCCGCCCGCGCGGTTTGCCGGCGCAGGCCATCGAGGCAGGCGCGGAGGTAGGCCGGCCGATCGTGGGTGCAGACGCAGACGGTGAGACGCGGCGCATCGTCCATTCCACCAGCATCCCGAGGAGCGGTTAAGAGTTCGTTAATGGCCGACCAATGCAATGGTAATAAAATCCCGCTTCGCGCATTGGCGCGGGGTCGTAAACATTGCGGAGGTCCACGATGACCCGCCCGCGCATCACCCCGGCCAGCCGCTCCGGCGCCAAGGCGCGGAATTCGTTCCATTCGGTGATCAGCACCAGCGCGTCCGCCCCGCTCGCCGCGTCCAGCGCGTCACGGCAGTAGCCGATGCCGGCGGGCAGGACGGTGCGCGCCTGTCCCATCCCCTCGGGGTCGAAGGCGCGGATTTCCGCGCCGTCCTCGGCGAGGCGCCAGAGGATCGGGATCGAGGGTGAATCGCGCATGTCGTCGGTCTCGGGCTTGTAGGTCAGGCCGAGGACGGCGATCGTCTTGCCGCGCACGGAGCCGCCGCAGGCTTCGATCACGCGCCTGGCCATGCCGGCCTTGCGGGCGTCGTTGACGCCGACGACCGCTTCCACAAGCCGGATGGGGGCGCCCGAATCCTGCGCGATGCGCATCAGCGCCAGCGTGTCCTTGGGAAAACAGGAGCCGCCGAAGCCGGGCCCGGCGTGCAGGAACTTGCGTCCGATGCGCCCGTCGAGGCCGATGCCGCGGGCGACGTCGTGGACGTCCGCGCCGACCTTCTCGCACAGATCGGCGATCTCGTTGATGAAGGTGATCTTCATCGCGAGGAAGGCGTTGCCGGCGTATTTGATCAGCTCGGCCGTCTCGATGCCGGTGAAGACGATCGGCGCCTCGATCAGATAGAGCGGGCGATAAATCCGGCTCAGCACCTCGCGCGCCCGCTCGGTCTCGGCGCCGATCACCACGCGGTCGGGATGCATGAAGTCGGTGATGGCGGAGCCCTCGCGCAGGAACTCGGGGTTCGAGGCGACGTCGAAATCGAGGTCGGGCCGGACGTGGCGCACGATCTCGGCGATGCGCCGGCCGGTGCCGACGGGGACGGTGGATTTGGTGACGATCACCGCATAGCCGGTCAACGCGCGGGCGACCTGCTCGGCGGCGGCGTGGACATAGGTGAGGTCGGCGTGCCCGTCGCCGCGCCGTGTCGGGGTGCCGACGGCGATGAACACCGCTTCGGCGCCGGCGAGCGCGGCGGGAAGGTCATCGGTGAAGGCGAGCCGGCCGGCGCGCGCGTTCGTCGCGACGAGCTGGTCCAGCCCCGGCTCATAGATCGGGATCTTGCCGGCGCGGAGCGCCGCCAGACGGGGGGGATCGGTCTCGACGACGGTGACTTCGGAGCCGAATTCGGCGAAGCAGGCGCCGGAGACGAGGCCGACATAACCGCCGCCGATCATCGCGATTCGCAATGGAAACTCCTGCGAGCGTGGCCGCGCGTTTGAGCACAGCGGGGCCGTGGACGCTACTGACGCACCATAGGCCGGGGCACAGTAAATGTGTGCCTACCCAGGCCGGCGACCGGCGTGCTCGTCGATCGCGGCCTGTTCGCGCCGTAGGACGACGAGGCGGGTTTCCTCGGCGCGGCGCGCCAGTTCGGCCTCCACCGCCGCCAACGCCGAGCGGGCGGCGCCGAGCACGGCGCGGGCGCGTATCGCCCCGGCCTCCGCCCGGTCGCGTGCCGTCGAGGCCGCGTCTCGCTCCTCACGGACCCGGCGGAGCCAGCGGCCGAACGCCTCGACGGCGATGTCCTCGGCGTCCAGCCGGCTCGCGGCTTCCTCCTCGGCGACGATCGCGGCATCGATGCAGGCGACGGCCGCGTTGGCGGCGGCATCGGCCGCCATGCAGACGGCCAGCTCGCGCAGGGCGTCCTCCTGGGCGAGGCGGCGCAACCGTAGCAGGGCGTCGAGCGGGTCACGCGCCATGAGGACCTCCATTCGGCCGATCCATCGCCTCGGCGAGGCGAGCGAACGCCGCCGCGGCGGTCGAGGCTTCCTTCCGGTCCTGGCGGAGCACCGCCTCGATGCGGGGGGCGAGGACGACTGCCTCATCGACCGTCGGATCGGCGCCGGGACGGTAGGCGCCGAGGCGGATGAGGTCGGCCATGTCGGCGTGCAGCGCGAGGATCGCGCGGGCGCGCCGGGTCAGCGCCGTCTCCTCGGCGGAGAGCACTTGGTAAGCGGTCCGTGACAAGGATCGCAGCACGTCCACCGCCGGATAGCGGCCGCCTTCGGCGATCCGCCGGTCCAGGATGACGTGCCCGTCGAGGATGCCGCGAACCGCGTCGGCCACGGGTTCATTGAGATCGTCGCCCTCCACCAGCACGGTGAACAAGCCGGTGATCGAGCCGCTCCCGTCGAGGCCCGGGCCGGCACGCTCCAGCAGCTTCGGGAGTTCGGCGAAGACGCTGGGCGGGAAGCCGCGGGTCGCCGGCGGTTCTCCGGCCGATAGGCCGATCTCGCGCAGCGCCAGGCAGAAGCGGGTCACGCTGTCCATCAGCAGCAGAACCGATTTGCCCTGGTCGCGGAAATGCTCCGCCGCCGTCATCGCCGCGTAGGCCGCTTCGCGGCGCATCAAAGGCGGCGCGTCCGAGGTCGCCACCACGACGACCGCTCGCCCCAGTCCGCCGGCCA
>JBDTFI010000228.1:0-2794 GCA_039938035.1 Acetobacteraceae bacterium
GACGGCGATGATCTGGGTGGCTTGATCCAGGAATTCTGGCCGCTCGATCGCGGTGTACCGGGCGAACGACTTGATCACGGCGAGGCGCTGGTTGCGGGTCGCCGGCGCGTTCCCGCGCTCGGCTTCGAGCCAGTCCAGGAACGCGAGCACCCGTGTTCGGTCGAGGTCGGCGAGCCGCAGCTTCTCAGGCGGGATGGCCTGCACGTCGCGAAGCCAGGTGAGCAGCAGTTTGATCGCGTCTCGGTAGGACGCGATCGTTTGGGGGGACAGGTCCCGCTCGCCGGCGAGGTGCTCGATCAGGAACTTCGACAGCCACCGGCCGGCCAGATCCCCGCGGTCCGGTTTGTTGATGCGGCTCACTGGTCGCCGCCTTCCGACGGCGCGACCGGGCCCGGGATGACGTAGCCGAACCTGGCTTGGACCATCGCGACGAGTTCGGGGTACGCGTCCGCGGTCAACTGCAGGTAGTACTGGGTGCCGCGCAGGTCGCTGTGGCCCATGTACGCAGAGAGGTAGGGCAGCATCACCGCCAGGTCGCTGCCCTCAGCGGCCCAGCGGCGCAGGTTCTGCACGGCGAACCCGTGACGCAGCGAATGGATGTGCGGGCCGCCCGGCGCGAAATGCGGGATGTCCGCGTCGGCGAGGTAGCGGCGCAACCGGTTGTAGATCGTGGACTTGTCGGCCGGTCGGGCCGGGTCGCCGCTGTGGAACAGATGATCGGCGGGTTCCGGGTCGGGAAGCGCAGCCGCGATATACGCCTGCAGCGTGTCGGCCAGGCGCCGGGTGACGGGCACGATCCGGTTCTCGCGGTTCTTGCTGTCGCGCACCTCGAGCGTGCCGCTGGCCGGGTCGACGTCGCGGAGTTGCAGATTGAGCGCTTCGGAGATCCGCAGCCCCGTGGCGTAGAGGACGCGGAACAGCACCGGATCGACGAGCGCCCGGTTGGAGTCTTCTGAGAGCGGCTGGCTGTCGATCGCGCCGAACAGGCGGCAGATCTCCTCGTCGCTGAACACATACGGCGGCGGCCGATGGCCGCTCTTCACGCGCGTCAGCGTCGCCGGCGCCCACGCCGGCCAGCCGAACTGGCGGGCGTGTTCTGCCAGCTCGCGCAGGATGATCTCTTCGCGACGGATCGTGGACGCCTTGAGATGGCGGCCATAGAGAAACCCCTCGACCGCCTCTTGAATGATCGACCCGTCCGCATACCCCTCTCGACGGCAGTGCTCGACGAACCGCGCCAACACCCGTGCCTGGCCGTCGTACCGGAATCCCCCGGCGCGGCGGGCCGCGACGAGCGTCTCGACCAGGTCGCCCAGTGTCAGCGCGTTCATGACCGTGCCCCTTCCCCGGCGTGGAGGAGGTCTTCGACGTCGAGGGCGCAGCGACGCAGGTGCTCGGTATCGAGCCGGAGGTAATGCGCGGCGGTCGTGGTCCCCGCCGCGTGACCCAGGACCGCGGTCACGACCGGCGGCGGCGTGTCCGCCTGGAGCATCGCGACCGCCAACGCGCCGCGGAGCGAGTGCAGGCCGTGCCAGCGCCCGGCCGTGAACTCGATCCCGGCACGCCGCGCGTAGTAGCGCAGCCGGCCGCCCGCCGATGACGAGGACCCGAAGGCTGTGAACGGATAGCGGTGTTTGACGAACACCTGCCGGCACGCCGCCTCGGGCCGGCCGTGACGGACGTAGTCGATCACCGCCCATCCGACGTCGCCCGGCAGCGGCAGCGTCAGCGGCAGGCCGGTCTTGTGCTGCGTGAACGTCAGCGTTTTGCCGCGCCAGTCGAACCACCCGAGCTCCAAACGACGTAGGTCCCCGACCCTCACACCGAGCCTGGCGGTCAGCAACACCAGCGCGTAATCGCGTTTCCCGATCGCGGACTGCCGATCGATCTGCCCCAACACCAAGCGGACCTCCTCAGCTGTCCACGGGTAAGGGGCCGACTGACCACGCCTTGGATAGCGCTGCGGCGGGAGCCGCCCCGCCAGGTCCTCCCGGATCCGTCCGACCTGGTGCAGATGGCGCAGAAAGTCAGCCAACGCCGACCGCAGCGACCCGGTCGTCTTCGGGGCGTACCCGCGCTGCTGCCGTCGAGCCCAGAACCCGGCCAAGTCCCGGGCCTGCACCTCCTCGATGGTCTCCCGACCGACCTCCTCGAGATAGGCGAGGAACCGCTCAGCTGCCTGCTGCTTGGTCACAACGGTCGCCTCAGCGTTCCCCCGCCGCCGGCACACCGACAGGTACTCGTCCCGGGCCGCCCGGAAACGCGCTGGGCAGCGATCTACCGGCGGCGTTGTCGCCTGCCCCACCTCGGGGATACCTCCGGCCAACGTTTCCATCAGCAGGATCAACGGCCGGCGTGCGAGCTGGGCATGTCTGCAACTGGTCGGCTCGCGCAGGCCGGTGAGCCTGCACCCGGACCGCTCGAAGATGAAATCGAGACAATCCACCTCGGTCGGGATGGCTCGGCCGCGAGTCTCGAGGAACCCAGCGAACGCGTTGAACTCCGCCTCGTGACGCTTGATCGTCGCCCTTGAGCGACCCGCCGTCACCAACGCCAGGATCACGCGCCCCGACGCGTCGTGGATGGATGCTGCCTGCATGAGAATCGGCCTCCCCGATCGCGATGAACAGAGAGGCGATTCTTCGCCGCACCCAGCACGGGCCCCGGATTATGTGGCCGGAATCGGCCTCAGTCGCAGGCCCGGCAAGGGAAACACGCCAGCCGGCCACATAACCCAGCCGTCCACGTAATGCCGGTTATGGGGAATTCCCCATAACCGGCACACCACCGCGAT
>JBDTFI010000229.1:0-7192 GCA_039938035.1 Acetobacteraceae bacterium
CTCCATCGGCGCGTAGGTCGGATCGGTGCAGAGCGTCACCGAGCCGCCCTTGACGAAGGACGGGGCGGCCGCGTGGGCGGCGGAGGTCGCGACGAAGGCCGCGCCGGCGCAGGCGCTCAGGACAAGCCGTGGCAGGGTCATGATCTCGCTCCTGGAGGTTCGCGGGCGGAAGCGCGCCATATGGGATGATTTCGTCGGCGTTTTCCAGTGCGGTTCGTCCTGGCACCCTGGAAGCCGACCCGCCCGGGGTCCATGTTGCACCCAGACAGGAGGGCCGGCTCATGGCAGACACCGACGCGACACCGGGCACCCGGATCGACATCGTCTCCGATGCGATCTGCCCGTGGTGCTACATCGGCAAGCGCAAGCTGGAGAGCGCGCTGGCGACGCTTGAGACCGAAGGGTTCAGCTTCGAGGTCCGCTGGAACCCGTTCCAGCTCAACCCCGACATGCCGAAGGAAGGCCGCGACCGCACCGCGTACCGCATCGCCAAGTTCGGCGCCGAGCGCGCCGCCACGCTCGACACAAACATCGTCGAGGCGGCGGATGCGGTCGGACTGAGCTTTCATCCGGAACTGATGACCCGCACCCCGAACACGCTGGACGCGCACCGGCTGATCTGGCTGGCGGGGAAGGACGGCGTGCAGGACGCGGCGATGGAGGCGGTGTTCGCCGCCTACTTCATCCAAGGCCGCGACATCGGCGATCCCGCCGTGCTTGCCGAGTGCGGCACGGCGGCGGGGCTCGACGCATCCGACGTGCGGGCGTTCCTCGCCTCCGAGCAAATCTCCGCCGAGATGCGCGCAGCCGACCGTGCCGCGCGCGAGGCCGGCGTCAACGGGGTGCCCTCGTTCTTCCTCGACGGCTACGGATTGTTCTCCGGCGCCCAGCCCGCCGAGCAGATGGCCGAGGCGCTGCGCCGCGGCCGGGGCATCCTCCAGCAACGGGCGGCGTAGCCTAGTCGGGCAAGCCGGCGAGCCGCAGAGCATCGACGAACTCGTCGCGGAAGGCGCCTTGGGGACTGACAAGTAGTCGCGTGCCGATCCGATAGCCCGGATCGACTTCCAGCAATCGCCGCGCCGTTGCGCGTGCTTCCTCGATTCGACCTAGGCGAACCAACGTGAGGATCAGGGCGCGCAGCGTGGGCCCCCAACTCGGTCCTTCGCGAATGGCGCGGCGCAGCAATTCGAGCGCCTCGTCGTTCTCTCCTGCCATCAGCTTGGCCATCCCGAGGCCCGCCCATATTTGTGCCATCTCGGGGTCAAGCGGGCTCAGCCGCATCGCACGCTGGAAACACTCGACAGAAGCCGCCGGTTGTCCGGAATAGAGCTGCACATATCCGGTGCTCATTAGAATATTGGCCGAGTTCGGATTGAGCCGGGCGGCGCGCTCCAGCACCGCGAGTGATTCGGCGGACTCGCCCGCGAGCGTCCCCAAGACATGTCCGGCATAGCGGAGCGTTGTGGGATCGTCAGGGCTTGCCGCCACGGCCGCGCGCGCCAGCGCGACCGCGGCCGGCGTCTCGTCGGGTTCAGCCCAACCTTGCACGTTCCGGTGCAGGTAGACGAAAGCAAGAGCCGCCTTGGCCAGCCCGTAGGTTTCGTCGATCGCGATGGCCTGCTGCAACAGAACCAAGGCGGTGTCGCTGCCGGTTCGAGAATACATGTGCGGCAGCGCGCGCAGATACAGATCGTAAGCATCCAGGCTTTCGGTCGGCTTCGCCGTCGCCCGGTTGATCTCGGCGGTCCGTAGCTTCGGCTCGATCGCGCCCACGACGCTCTCCGTGATGCGATCTTGCAAATCGAAGATGTCGGCGAGATCGCCGTCGAAGCGGTCGGCCCAGACGTGGTGGCCGGTGGCGGCATCGATCAGCTGCCCGGTGATCCGCACGCGCCCACCCGCCTTGCGGACACTGCCCTCCAGCACGTAGCGAACACCCAGTTCGCGCCCCACCTGCTTGATATCGACCGCACGGCCCTTGTAGGTGAAGCTGGAATTGCGGGCGATGACGAAGAACCAGCCCACGCGCGACAGCGCGGTGATGATGTCCTCCACGACGCCGTCGGCGAAATACTCCTGCTCCGGATCGCCGCTCAGATTGGTGAACGGCAGCACCGCGAGCGACGGGCGATCCGGCAGCGAGAGCGGCGGCTTCGCCTCGGTCGCGGGTCGGACGCGGAAGACCCGGACTTTCCGCTCTATGTTCTTCAGCTCCGGCTCGCCCATATCCTCGACATTGAGCGCCAGCTTGCCGGCCGCATCCTCGCGCACGCGGGCGGAGATGCAGATGCCGCCCGGCTCTGCTAACGGCTGGATACGAGCGGCGATGTTCACCCCGTCGCCCAGCAAATCGTCGCCCTCGATGACGACGTCGCCCTGATGCAGGCCGATGCGCAGCCGCAGCGTCGATGCGTCGGCGCGCAACCGCTCCTGGATCGCGATCGCGCAGCGCAGCGCCTGCACGGCGCTGGGGAACTCGGCCAGTAGCCCGTCCCCCATCGTCTTGAAGACGCGACCGCGATGTTCCGTCATCAACGGATCAATCACGTCGCGGCGCATCGCACGCAGGCGCTCAAGCGTGGCCGTTTCGTCGGCGCCCACCTGACGGGAGTAATCGACGACGTCGGCGACCAGAATGGCCGCAAGCCTGCGTTCACTCCCGGATGCGTCCACCACCCACTCCCCGCCGCACGGGGACCATCCTCCCGGACGAACGGGATTTGCAAGCAGCGGCTATGAACGTTTCACGCTCCCGCCAGCAGGCAGCGTCCGCCGCGCCGCCTCGAACCCCTCCCACGGCTCCTTCCGCAGGCGCGCCAGCCGTTTCGGCACCGTCGCCAACGTGAACGCCGCCGGATCGAGCTTGGCCGTCACCTCCGACCACGCGAGCGGCGTCGCGACGGTCGCGCCAGGACGCGCGCGCGGGCAGAACGAGGCGATCGCCGTTGCCCCCAGCCCGTTGCGCAGCCAGTCGATCAGGATGCGCCCGCGCCGATCGGCCTTCTTGACCGTCGAGAGGAAACGTTCCGGCGCCTCCTTGCTCATCGCCTCGGCAAGCGCCCGGCAGAACGCCTTCACCTCATCCCAATCGGCGCGCGGCGTCAGCGGGGCGACGATGTGCAGCCCCTTGCCGCCGGTGGTGCGGCAGAAGCTTTCCAGACCCAGCTTGCCCAGCCGCTCGCGCATCTCCCTGGCAGCCGCGACGACCGTCGGGAACGCCACGCCCTCACCCGGGTCGAGGTCCATCACGATCTGGTCGGGATGCAGCGGGTCGGCCTCCGAGGCACCCCACGCATGCAGCTCGATCGCCGCCAGCTGGGTCATCGCGAACAGACCGTCGAGGCCGTCGATCGCGAGATAGGGCGAGCCGGCGGCCTCGGCGGCGCGGATATGCGTCGTCCCGCGACCGGGGTCACGCTTCTGGAAGAAGTGCTCGCCGGCGATTCCGTCCGGGCAGCGCACGATGGCCAATGGGCGATGCGCGAGGCCCGGGAGGGCATGATCGGCCACCGCCTGCCAATACTTCGCGAGGTCGCGTTTGGTGATGCCCGGCCACAACTCGCGCTCTGGATGGGTCAACGCAACTGCCCCGACCACCTCCGCGCGCGCTTTCGGTGTACGCGCGGTACGTTCGGCGTCGGGATCGGGCGGATCGCGGACCACGTCCTTGGCCTCCTTGTCCTCGCGCAAGCCGAGATAGACCCCGTGGCGCACCCGTCCGGCGCCCGAGAAGGCGATATACCGCACCTCGGCCACCAGTTCGGGGCGCACCCATCGTATGCTGCGCTCCACCGGCGTGCTGGTCACCAGGAGATTCTCCGGTGGATCGGCGGCGATTGCATCGAGTTTCCCGCGCAGCCGGGTCAGCTCGGCTTCGGAAAACCCGGTGCCGACCCCGCCGGCGTAATGCAAACCGCCCTGCGGATCATAATAGCCCACATGCAGCGCGCCGATACCCGAGCGCGAGCCGCGCGGCGGCGTCCAGCCGAGGATCACGAACTCATCGCGCCCCTGGCATTTCACCTTCAGCCACCCATGCCCGCGCCCCGATGCGTAGGGGCCGTCGGCGCGCTTGACGATGATGCCCTCGAGCCCCATCCGGCACGCCTCCCGCCGGATCGGACCGCCGTCGCCCGCATGATGGTCGCTGTAGCGAAGCATCGCGGGGAGATCGAGGCGAGCAAGCACACGCTTGCGCTCTACCAACGCGCAAGGGCGCAGATCCCAGCCGTTCAGGTGCAGCAGGTCAAAGACATACAGTACCAGCGTATCGTCCCGTCCGGCCGAAAGGGCCGCCTGCAACTCGGGAAAGCTGGAGACGCCGTCCGGACGCAGCGCCACCAACTCGGCATCCAGCAGCGCCGTGCTGACCCGCGGCAAGGCGGCGGCGCGGGCAATCGCCGGCAGCCGATCGGTCCAGTCGAGACCCTTGCGGGTGAGCAGCCGGACCTTGCCCTTGTCGACGAAGACCAGCAGGCGATAGCCGTCGAACTTGATCTCGCTGAGCCAACCGTCGCCCTCCGGCGGCTCCTCGGCGACAGCGCAAAGCTGCGGTGCCTGACTGCGCGGAAGCGCGCCGCGTTTCGCGCCGGGCGCGGGCCGGGCGTCGGATGCCCCGGTTCCGGTCAGGGTCGGAACACCTTCTTCGCCGCCGCGCCGATCGCTTTCGTCGCCAGGCCGTCGATCGAACCGCCGACCGCGCCGCCGACGAACGGAACGAGCTTGGTCAGGCTCGCCACCCCCGTCGTGCCGACCTTGGCGACCAGCAGCGTCCCGATTCCCCGATTGATCCGCGCCAGCACGGCGGTGGAGATATGCGTGATCGCCCGGTGGGTAAGGCTCGTGCCGAGGGTGATGCCGGCGCCCTTGAGCACGTCGAGTGCCGCGCTGCCGCCGAGGCAGGCCATCGCCAAGGCCTTCACCTGATGGCTGTGGATGTCATAGCCGCGCAGATGGGCGATGGCGGCGATCATGCGCAGCTGGATGAACAGGACGGAGCCGAGGTTAGCCGGAATGGAGATCGGCAAGGTCAGCACGCCGCCGACATTGGACAGGAAGCCGGCCGCGCTCGCCTCCATGATATGGCGCCTGATCAGCGCATCAACCGCGTCCTCCCCCGGCCGGGCGCCGGCGCGCGCCGCGGTCTCGGCGGAGGTGAACGCGCTGTCGAAGCCGGGGATGCCGCGCAGCGCGCGCTCGTACACCCAGTCGAGCGCAGCGAGGAACGTGCTGAGCGTCTTCGACCGGTCTTCGTCTTCCATCTAGATCGACGCGCCGGCGCGATACCGCTTCAGACTCCCGCCCATCTTGACCGCGCCCGGAAGCGGATGGCCCACGATGTCCTCTGCCAACTGCGCCGCCTCGATCAGCGCGTCGAGGTCGATGCCGGTCTCGATGCCCATCTCGTCGCACATGAACACCAGATCCTCGGTGCAGACGTTGCCCGCCGCGCCCTTGTGGGCGGCGAACGGGCAGCCACCAAGCCCGGCGACGGTCGCATCGAAATTGGCGACGCCCATCTCCAGCCCAGCATAGGCGTTGGCGATGCCGAGGCCGCGCGTGTCGTGCAGATGCAGCCCCAGGGTGAGGTCGGGAAAACGCTCCCGCACCTTGCCGACCAGGGCGCGGACCGAGGCCGGCGTCGCCCAGGCCATCGTGTCGGCGAGCGAGAACACGTCCGGCGCGACGTCGTACTCGGCGCAGATGTCGAGCAGCAGTTGGATCATTTCCAGCACGCGCGCGTGCGGGATGTCGCCCTCGAAATTGCAGCCGAACGCGGCCATCAGGCCGGCCCGCTTCATCGGAATGCCGTGCCGCTTGTACATCGCGACCGTGTCGCGCGCGGCGGTGATATTGTCCTCCATCGAACGCTGCTGGTTGCGCGCGAGGAAGGCCGCCGACGCGGTCAGCGAGAACGAACCGTTGATGTCGAGCCGGTTGGTCGCCATCGCCCGCTCCAGCCCCTTCAGGTTGAGCCACAGCGCGGTGTATTCGACGCCGGGGCGGCGGGTAAACCCGGCGACGACCGCATCAGCGTCCGCCCACCCAGGGACGCGGGCGGGATTGACGAACGAGGCAACCTGGATGTGGTTCAGCCCGGTCGCCGACAGCGCGTCGATCAACTCGATCTTGCGCGCAGTCGGGATGGCGCCCTTCTCAAACTGGAAGCCCTCGCGCGGGCCTTCCTCGTTGATCTGCACGCGGCTCGGCATGTCGGACATCAGCGTGGCTCCAAAATCGGGTGCGGGCCGTCGATCAGGCGGTGCGACTCCAATATGGCATCCCGGATCAGGCGACGCATGACCTTGCCTTGCGGGTTGCGCGCGAGTTCCGCCACTGTCAGGAACGCGCGCGGGTGCTTGTAGCGGGCGATCTCGGCCAGGGCGGCGCGGCCGCGGTCAGGCCAGCCGGGATCGGCGGTCTCGGCCACCGCGACGATGACTTCGCCCCAGTATTCGGACGCCAGCGCGACGACGGCGACCGCTCCGGTGCCGGCGAGCACGCGTTCGATCTCGTCGGGATGGATCTTATAGCCGCCCGACTTGATCACGTCGGCCATGCGCCCGATCAGATGCAGGCGCCCGTGCGCGTCGATGCGCCCGAGGTCGCCGGTCGCGTGGAAGCCGTCCTCCGGCAGCGCATGGAAGCCATCGGCGTCGATGTGCCCGACGTACATGTGCCGGCCCCGCAGGAACACCTCGCTGTCGCGAAGTTCCACCTCGACGCCGGTTCCCGGCCAGCCGACGCAGACGCCCTCGCCGGGATCGGGATCGGCGTAATACGCGTCGGTCGCGCACGGCGGCAAAAGGGTGATCGGGTTGACGATCTCCGACTTGCCGTAAGTGACGCGGATGACCGGCCCGAAGATCGCCCGCGCCTTGGCGTACAGCGCCCCCAGCAGCGGCGCGGTGCCGCAGAAGATCGTCCTTATGTGGTCGAACCGGCGTCCCTCTAACGCGCCGACCAGTTTGGCGAGCACGGTGGGCGGCGCGAAAATATGATCGACGCCGCGCTCCTCCAGCACGCGCCGAACGACGGGCAAATCGACGCCGTTCAGCAGCACGGCGCCCGCCCCGCGATCGTGGAAGGCCTGGGTGATCAGGCCGGCGCCGTGGATGAACGGCGTCATCAGCAGCACGCGGCTCCCCGGCCCCGGCATCGGGTTGAGATGGGCGCGTTGCAGCACATTGGC
>JBDTFI010000230.1:0-4895 GCA_039938035.1 Acetobacteraceae bacterium
TGAAGCAGCCCCTCGACACCGCGAGGCTGCCCCTTGGCCCGCAGGGTCTCGACAAGGCGGCGGGCAAGTTGGCGCGCCGCGTTCGCCTCCGAGGAGGCCAACGTCGCGGCGGCGAGCAGCGGCGGCACGCACTCCGTCTCGGGCCGGCGATAAGCGGCGGTGATCCTCGCCCGCGATGACGTTTGCGGCTGTACTTCGCGCGCGAACGCCTCGAACGGTCGCGGCGGCGCGTTCTCAATGCCTAATTCTGTCGGCTCGATCTGCTTCGACATTGACAAACGTCCGGTCTTACCGTACATGCTCGGGCGTGAAGATCAGGAGCGTCCGCCACAAGGGCCTCAAACGCTTCATCGAGGATAACTATGTCCGCGGCATTCGTCGCGATCTGGAGACCAGGGTACGCAATATCCTCGCCGCCTTGATCACCGCCGGGGACATGGGCGGTGTCGAAGTCCCGCCCGGGTGGCGGGTCCACCAGCTTGCCGGAGAGCGTGCGGGCACCTGGAGCATCTCGGCCTCGGGGAACTGGAGGATTACGTTCGATCTTAAACAAGGGGAAATCTGTAATTTGGACCTGGAGGATTACCACTGATGAGCGAGGCGATTGAGAAGATCGGCATGAAGCCCCCGCATCCCGGCAGCTTTATCCGCGAGGAAATCCTGGACGAGCTGGGTCTGTCCGTTGCCCGCGCGGCTGACGCGCTCGGCGTACGCCGCGCCACGCTGTCTGATCTGGTGAACGGAAAGTCCTCTCTCTCTCCCGAGCTGGCGCTCCGGATCGAGAAGGCATTCGGTGTGGACATGGACACGCTGCTGCGAATGCAAGCATGGTTTGACGGCTACACCATGCGCGAGCGCGCCAAAAGCATCGATGTCAAGCCGTTCCGCCCGATGTGACGGCGGGAGGGCAGGAGACGAACTCACACAACCTGAAACCCATGACAAAACGGATCGCGCGGGTCGACGAAGATCGTGTTGTAGCCGGTCATCCGCGCCCATCCCGCAACGCTCGGCAGGATGGCCTCGTGCGACCCCACCCGGGCCTCCGCCTCGACGCGGCCCTCGAACAGGCTGCCGATGATGCTCTCGTGGACGAAGTCATCGCCGACGCAGAGACGCCCGCGCCCGACCAGCTGCGCCATCCGCGCCGACGTTCCCGTCCCGCATGGGGACCGGTCGATCGCGCGTTCACCGTAGAACACCGCATTGCGCCCGTGCGCGCGCGGGTCGCGCGGCGCGCCCGTCCATTGCACATGGCTGACCCCGGCGATCGTCGCGTCCTCGGGATGGGCGATGTCGATGACCTCGTTCACCCGCCGGCGCACGAGCGGGCTCAGCCGCAGGATCTGATCGGCCGACAGCGCCTCCAGCCCGGCGAAGTTCCGCTGTGGCTCGATGATCGCGTAGAAATTGCCGCCATACGCTATGTCCAGCACCAACTCTCCCAGGTCCGGGCAATCGATTCGCACATCGGTCGCGGCGAGGTAGGACGCGACGTTGTGGAGGCGCACGCTTTCGATGAAGCGGCCGTCGCGCTTGTACTCCGCCACCACTCGCCCCGCCGGCGCATCGAGCGCCATCGTGCCCTCCGTCGCCGGCTGCACGAGGCCATTCTCCAGCGCCATCGTCACCGTCCCGATCGTGCCGTGACCGCACATCGGCAGACAGCCCGACACTTCGATGAACAGGATCGCGACGTCGCAATCGGCGCGCAACGGCGGATAGAGGATGCTGCCCGACATCACGTCGTGGCCGCGCGGCTCGAACATCAGCGACCGGCGCACCCAGTCGTGGTTGGCGAGGAAATCCTGACGGCGCGCGCTCATTGTCGCGCCCTGGAGGAACGGGCCGCCGCCGGCGACGAGGCGCACCGGATTGCCGCAAGTGTGGCCGTCGATGCAGTGAAAACTGTGCATATCTGTCAAGGCTCCTGGCCCAGCTGCGTGAACCGCATCTTCAGGGGCGCCACGTGGCGCGTCAGCTCGGCGGGATCGATATCGCGTACGATCAGCACCAGGAAAGACCGTCCGTCCCCGACCGCGGCGAATGGCCGGGGCGCGCTGAACAGTGTCCCGACGCTCTGCACCAGGATCGGCTGCCCCCGATCCGCGACCCGCACCACCCCTTTCACCCGCAACAGACGCTCCCCGCACAGCCCGGCCAGATTGTCCAGCCACTCGGCCAACGCGTCCCACTTGATGGTATCATCAGGCCGGGCCAGCAGCACCCGTATCCTAGGATGACGCAGCCCGGCCGAGGCCTCGAACAGCGACCCCGCCGCCGCGGTCGCGGGTAACGCGAACGCGGCCTGCACCGCGGCGTCGCGATCGCCGGTGTCGATCAGTCCGGCCATCGGGTTCACCCCGGCCGCCGCCGCCCGCGCCCGCTGACGTTCCGCCACCGAGGCGATGTCGCGCTTGGTCAGCACCAGCGTCTGCGCCCCGGCCCATTGCGCCGCCGCCTCCTCGAAGCCGTCCGCCGCCGTGGCCGCCCGACAGTCGAAGGTGGCGACCACGCCGACGCGCATCCCGAGCGGCGCCAGCCCGGCCAGGGACCGCAGGATCGGCCCCGGCTTCGACAGCCCGCTGGTCTCCAGGATGATGCGCGCGAGCGGCGGACCATGCAGGCGTGTCTCCAGCAGGGCCCCGACGGTCCTTTCCAGGTCGCCCCCGAGCGAACAGCACACGCAGCCGTTGCTCAGCATCGCGATCGGCACGTCGTCGCCACTTTGGGCGAGGATCGCCCCGTCCAGCCCGATCTCGCCCACCTCGTTGACGATCACCGCCGTGTCCGCCGCCTCCGGCAACGCCAGGAAGTCGGCCAGCAACGTCGTCTTGCCGCTGCCGAGGAACCCCGTGAGGACGACGAAGTCGGTCACGCCTTGTCGGTCGGCGCGTCGGCGAAGCTCCGCGCCACCAGCGCGCGGACATCGGCGAGCAGCTCGCCCACGTCGTAGATCACGCCGCCCTTGATCGTGTAGCGCATCGCCCGGTGCCACTCGACCTGCCGCGTCTCGTCGTTCAGGCGCATCGCGCCGGTCCCGTACAGCAGCTTGAAATCGCTCAGCGGGTTGTGGTCGTGGACCAGCAGATCGGCGCGCTTGCCGACCTCCACGCTGCCGATCTCGTCGGACAACCCGACCAGATCGGCGCCTTGCAAGGTCGCGGCGCGGATCACCTCGAGCGGATGAAACCCGGCTTCCTGCAACAACTCCAGTTCGCGGACGTAGCCGAAGCCGAAGAGCTGATAGATGAAGCCGGAATCGCTGCCGGTGCAGACCCGCCCGCCGCGATTCTTGTACTCGTTGATGAACCGCATCCAGAGTCGGTAATTTTCTTTCCATTCGATCTCGTTCGTGGTGGACCATCGATACCAGTACGATCCATGGTTGCCGCGCCGTGGTTGGAAGTAGTCCCACATGGACTTCCAGGCGTACTCGCGATGCCAGTCCGCCTGGCGCGTTCGCATCAGGTCGCGATTGGCATCATAGATCGTGAAGGTCGGGACGAAGGTGAAGTCGAGCGCGAGGAACGCATCGAGCACCGCATTCCATTTCGCGCTGCCCGGCGGCGCGGCCTGGCGGAAAGTCTGGCCGGCGAAGGCGAAGCGGAAATATTCGTCGCTGTAGTCGTAGTCGGTCGGATAGGACTGCACCACGCGGTCGTCGAACAGCGCCTCCGGCAGGCCGTAATAGTGCTCGGCGCTGCTCAGCCCCCAGCCCGCCGCCGTCAGCGCGTTCATCCGCGTCACCGCCATCTGCGCGTGATGGCAGCCGGAGCGCAGGCCCAGCGCGCGACACTCGTCAAGCGCCGCGCGCATGATCGCCGGCGGCGCGCCGAAGAATTTCACCCCATTGGCGCCGCGTCCCTTGATCCGGCGCAACCAGTCGCGCGCCTGCTCCGCCGTGTGGATCGTCTTCAGCATGTCGTTGACCGCTGGGAAATAGGCGTAGGCCAGCAGACGCGGCGCGGCGATCTCGTTCGCCTCCCCCAATTCGCGCTGGCGCAGCATCCATCCCAGCCCGTTGAACGAGCCCATCTCGCGCACCGTGGTAACGCCATGCGCCAGCCACAGCTTGTAGACGTAATCGACCGGAGGCACCCAGCCATTCGCCGCGTGATAGGCGACGCCCGCGTGGGCGTGGCAGTCGATGAACCCCGGCGTGACGAACTTGCCGTGGCAATCGATCTCGTGCTCGCCTTGTGCCGGCCGCCGGTCCGGATTGATCGGCGCCTTCGCGTTGCCGACCTTGCGCATCTCGGCGATGCGGCCGTTTTCCACGACGATGTCGATCGGCCCGATCGGCGGCGCGCCGGTGCCGTCGATGACTGTGGCGCCGCGCAGCACCAGCCGCCCGAACGGCCCGATCCCGCGATCGCGCTTGCCCGCTTCGATCAGCGGCGGCTGCCCCTGGCTTGTCCGCAGCAAGGTCAGTTCCTCGCCGGCTTCGGGTTCGGCCATGCAACCTCCTATGATCCGGCGTGCCGGAGCGGCAGGTCCAGAAACGATCCGGCGCGGCGCACAGTGAAGACCGGCGGCCTGCCGTGCGGCACTTGCCCGTAGTGATCGGCATCGGCGCCGCCGATCGCGAGGCGGATGCGGCTGCCCTTCCCGAACCGCCACGCAATCGGCAGCAACGCGATGACGATCGGCTCCGCATGGCCCGGAACGAGCGGCGCCGCGTCGGCGCGATCATGCGTGTGGTACGGCCAGCTCGCGCGATATTCGGGCGGGCAGGCGGACAGCTTCCGGTGCAGCGCCCGCAACACGCCCTCGGTCACGTGGCGCACGGTGCCGTCGGGTTCTTCCTCCGACAGATACACGTGCAACGCCGCGTCAGGCTCCGACGCCGCAAGCCACAGCGTCAGCACCGCGTGCCCGGCCAACGCCTGGGG
>JBDTFI010000231.1:0-13172 GCA_039938035.1 Acetobacteraceae bacterium
TTAGATCGGCATCCGTGAGGTGCGACGTGGAATCCTGCACGACCTGCGCCATCGGCCCATAGGCGACCGCGGTCGCGGTGCGTCCGGTCTTGAGGAAGCTCACGATGTCGTCCGCGGTCCAGGCGCCGAGCCCGTTTCGCGAATTGTCGGTGAGGCTCGGCGCATACCAATCGTCCAGCACGCCGCCCTGATAGGCTTGGCCGTGTTTCGCCGCGCCAGCTATGTTGGTCGGAGTGTGGCAGGCACCGCAATGGCCGAGACCCTCGACCAGATAGGCGCCGCGGTTCCACTCCGCGCTCTTGGCGGGATCAGGCCGGTAGGTGCCCGGCGTGAAGAACATCCAGTTCCAGCCCGACATGGCGACGCCGGGGACCAGCGGAAACGGGAACGAATTGCTCGGCGGGCGCAGCTTCACCGCCGGCACCGTCCTCAGATACGCGTGGATGGCATCCGAATCCTGCCGGGTGACCTTGGTGAACCAAGGGTAGGGGAACGCCGGGTAGAGATGGCCGCCGTCGGCGGAGATACCTTCGTGCATGGCGCGGTAGAACTGCTCATCCGTCCACGCGCCGATCCCGGTTTCCGCGTCCGACGAGATGTTCGCCGAATAGATCGTGCCGAACGGGGTGCGAAGCGGCACGCCGCCAGACATCGTATCGGCGCCCTCCGGCGTATGACACGCCTGGCAGTCGCCAGCCCGCACAAGGTATCGGCCGCGCTGGATCTGCGCGAAGGAACCTTGCTCGGCGTGCGCGGGGATCGAGGCAATGGCAGCGATCGCAACCCAGGCCGCAAATTTTCCCAAACCTGTCGTCATGGCCGGACTTGGTCCGGCCACCCACGTCTTCGTGGACCGCCAGCAAAGACGTGGGTGCCCGGGCCAAGCCCGGGCATGACGGTCAGGAGTGCGCCTGCGGCCCCTCATGCCTGCACCAGCGGGCCGGGCGATTTCAGGTATTGCTTGCGGATCGCATCGGCCGCCCAGTAGGTGAGGGCGCCGACCGTGTCGGTCGGGTTGTAGCCGCTGTTGTGCGGGAACGCGCTGGCGCCGACGACGAACAGGTTCGACACGTCCCAGTGCTGGAGGTAGCGGTTCACCACGCTGTCCGCCGGGTTCGCGCCCATGATCGCCCCGCCGGTGTTATGCGTGCTCTGGTACGGCACGATGTCGTAATGCGGGCCGCGCTTGTTCTGCTTGATCTCCCGCGGCTTCATCGCTTGCGCCAGCTGAGTCATCTTTCCCATCTGGAAGTCCTGCATCTTCAGCTCGTTCTGCCGAAAATCGAAGGTCATCCGCATCAGCCTGCGGCCATAGGCGTCGCGATAGGTGGGGTCGAGGTCGAGGTAGTTCTCGCGGTTCGGCAGCACCGCCTCCATCAGGCCGAGGCTCATGGACGTGAGGTAGTTCTTCACGAACGCCTGCTTCCACTTGGCGCCCCATTTCGGTGTGCCCTCGGGCACCAGTTCGGTCTCGATCGGGCGGCCATTGGTCATATACGCGGCGATGTAGCCGCCGTGCAGGAAGCCCAGGCCGGTGTGGTCGAAATTGTCGCCGTTCCAGTCATCGACGATCACCCCCAGCGCGCCGGCGCCAACGAACGGGTTGAGGATCTTGTCTTCCGGCATGAACACGTCGACCCCCGGCGTAAGCTGGTAGGCGTAGTTCTTGCCTAGCGTGCCCTTCCCGGTGGATGGGTCGTACGGCGTGCCGATGCCGGAACTCAGCAGCAGATGCACGTTGTGGGTGATGAACGCCCCGAGGACGATCAGCTCGGCTGGCTGCTCGTACTCGTTGCCCTGGGCGTCCACGTAGGTCACGCTGACCGCGCGCTTGCCGGTGCTGTCGAGGTTGATCTTCGTCACCTCCGCCTGCGTTTTAAGGGTGAAGTTGTCCTTGCGCATCAGCACCGGAATGATGGTGGTCTGCGCGGACGCCTTGGAATAGTTGCCGCACGCGTATTTCTCGCAGAACCCGCAATAGGTACACGGTGCCATCTGGACCCCGAGCGGATTGGTGTACGCACGCGACATGTTGGCCGATGGACACGGGAACGGGTGCGCTCCGACCTCCTGCGCGGCCTTGGCGAACAGCAGCGGTCCCAGGGTCTGCGTCATCGGCGGGTTGGGATAGGGCTTGGAGCGCGGCCCCTCGAACGGATTGCCGCCTGCGGTCTTCTGTCCGTTCAGATTGCCGGCCTGCCCGGAGATGCCTGCTATATATTCGAACGTATTGTAGTACGGCTCGAGGTCCTGGTACGTGACGCCCCAATCCTGTAGCGGCATGTCGTTGGGGATCGCCTGCGCGCCGTAGCGGGCGATGGTCTGTGTGCGGATCTGGAAATCATACGGCAGGAACCGGAACACCTGACCGTTCCAGTGGATGCCCGAACCGCCGACACCGGTGCCCGGCAGGAACGACCCAAGTTCGCGCATCGGCAGCGCGGTCTCGTCACGGTTGTTCCGAAACGTGACGGTATCGCGGGCGGGTTCCTCGAACAGATGGTCGCGGTAGCGGTAGCGCAGCTCGTCCTGGATGAAGGCCGGCGAGAAATCCGTCGGCGTATCGCGCCAGTTGCCACGCTCCAGCGCCAGCACGTTCAGGCCGGCATCGGTGAGTTCCTGGCAGATGATCGCGCCGGTCCAGCCGAACCCGATCATCAACGCATCGACGGACGGCCGCTTCTGTGCCATGCGCCGCGCCTCAGCTCTTCGGCGTCCAGGCAGGGCGGCCCATGATGCCGACGGGCGGCAACGTGTAGCGCACGCCCTGCTTGCCGACCCAGTCGGTGTAGTCGTAGCGCGCGCCGGGGTAGCCGAGCATCGTCCAGGCGGCCATGTCCTTGTTGCCGCCGTACATCGGGTCGGAGAACATGCCCTCCTTGGTGTTCTGCCAGAGCACGCCGAAGAACGTCTTCGCATCCACGCCTTGCAGATCGAGCGTACCGGCTTCCATATCGGTCAGCAGCCTGTCCTGCTCCCCTGCGGTGAGGGCGGCGAAATTCTTGCCTCCCTGCGTGGCTTTCACATGCGCGTCGATCGCCTTGATCGCGGCCCGGTACAGCTCCGCCGGGTTCATTCGCGACTGGAAGCCCTGGGTCGGCGTGCCCTTCGCCCATGGCCCCTGCATGTACCACCGTGCGGCACGCCCATACGCTCCGTCGAGCTGATGGTCGATGAACAGCGGAACGCCGACGTCGCGCGCACCCGGGCCGAGGTCGTCCTTGGGAATCAGCCGTTCGGTCGCCGCTTCGACGAACGCGGCTTCATCGGCGGTGAAGAAGACGTAGGTGTTCCCCCGCACCGGCTCCGGCACATCCGCCGCATGCGGGGCCCAGGGGACCTTGCCCTGGTAGGTGTGGGCCTCGGCTGAATCGAGCGCGGCGGTCGCGGCCGTCGCACCGGCCGCGACGCCAGCTGTCAGGAAGCCGCGGCGGCCGAGGCGATTATCGGGCATGGCGCTTCCCTCCGGAGTCGGTCCGAGGTTAGGCGCGCTGTCACGGGGATCCCAGAGTCCTATCGCAACAGTGATCGGATCGATGCCCGCCGCCGGACTCGAACCGGCACGCCTTTCAGCCGCGGATTTTAAGTCCGCTGCGTCTACCATTCCGCCAGGCGGGCGCCTCACTCAGGCTTGCGCGAGACCCCGTGCGATGTCCAGCGCCCGGCGCAGGAGCGTCTCGCTGGATTCAGGTGTGCGAAACGCGCTATGGGCGGAGAGCGTGACATTGTCCAACTCCGTCAGCGGATGCGGAACCGGCAGCGGCTCCTCATTGAACACGTCGAGCGCCGCGTGGCGCAGGCGATGGGCGCGCAGGGCCGCGATCAACGCCGCCTCGTCCACGAGGGCACCGCGCGCGGTGTTCACCAGGATCGCGTTCGGACGCATCCGCGCCAGTCGCTCGGCCGACAGGAACCCGCGCGTCTTGTCGTCCAGCAAGAGGTGCAGCGAGACCACGTCGCTTTCGGACAGCAGCGTGTCGAGATCGACGAAGCGCACGCCCGGCGCCGATTTCGCCGTGCGGTTCCAGGCCAGCACGCGCATCCCCATGCCGCCGGCCAACCGTGCCACCTCGGCGCCGATGCCGCCGTAGCCGATCAGGCCAATCGTCTTGCCGGTGAGCTGCGGACCCTCCGTGCGGACCCAGGCGCCCGCCCGCATTCCCCGGTCCATCCGCGCGAGGTCGCGCGCGGCGGCCCACATCAGGGCGATGGTGTGCTCGGCGACGGCGGTGTCACCGTACCCCTTGATGATGTGGACCGTGATGCCGAGTTCGGCCAGCTCCTCGGGGTTCATGTAGCTGCGCGCGCCGGTGCCGAGGAAGATGATGTGGCGCAAACCGGCGCAGGCCCGCATCACCGAAGTCGGCATCTGGCTGTGGTCGTCGAGCATGAAATCGTAGCCGGCGAGCAGGCGTGGCAGATCGGCCGGATCCACGTCGGCCTGTTCGTTCACATCGACCGGCGGATCATCCGGCCGGACGACCCGGCGAAACACGTCGCCGAGATCATCGACCGCATCCAGAAACAAGCCCTTCATCAAACTGCCTCCGTTCGCATCCCCCTTCCGGCGCGGGGGCCTGATCGGTCACACTAGCCCATGCCGCGCGTCCCCGTCTCCGCGCATGCCCTTCCGGCCAGCGCCGCCCCCCGCGCGCGCCGGCGCTGGCCGCGCGTGCTGCGCGTCGTCCTGATCGGGGCGATCTGGACGACGCTCGCGCTCGCCGCAGTGCTGCTGTGGTTCGCGCGGGACTTGCCGCGGCCGGATTCCGCGCTCGACGCGGCGCGCCGTCCGAGCCTCACGCTCGACGATGCCGGCGGGCGCGTGGTCGCGACGTTTGGCGACGTGGTGGGCGAGCCGATGCGGCTCACCGATCTGCCGCGCTACGTGGCAGAAGCCGCGGTCGCGATCGAGGACCGGCGCTTCTGGCACGAGCCGGGCATCGACCCGATCGGCATGGCGCGCGCCGCGCTGACCGACATCACGCGCGGCCATTTGGCGCAGGGTGGCTCGACCATCACCCAGCAAGTCGCGAAGAACCTGTTTCTGACCAACGCCAGGACGATCCGACGCAAGGTCCAGGAGCTGATCCTGACGGTCTGGCTCGCACGCCATTTCACCCGCGAGCAGGTGCTGGAGATCTGGCTCAACCGCGTCTATTTCGGCTCGGGCGCGTACGGGATCGACGCCGCTTCGCGGCTCTATTTCGGCGTGTCCGCCCGGAAGCTGACCCTGTGGCAGGCGGCGGTGCTGGTCGGGCTGCCGCGCGCGCCGTCGCGCTTCAATCCGCGCGTCGATCCCGAAGCCGCGACGGCGCGGGCACGGCAGGTCCTGGCGGCGATGGTCACGACGGACGTCATCACGCAGGTTCAAGCCGATGACGCGGCCCGCCAGATCCGCTTCACGAGCGGACGAGTGACGGGCGCAGGATGGTTCGCCGACTGGGCCGCCGAGCAGGCCGAGACCATGCTGGCGGAGGGTCAGGACGCCACCCTGCGCACGACCCTCGATTCCCGGACACAAGCCCTCGCCGAGCAGCGCCTTGCCGCGCTGCTGGCCGGACCCGGCGCGGCTCATCGGGTCACCCAGGGCGCGGTCGTCGTCCTGGACGCGGCGACCGGCGCGGTCCGCGCGATGGTGGGCGGGCGCGACTACCACGAGTCACCTTATAACCGCGCGACGCTTGCCCGCCGCCAGCCCGGCTCGGCGTTCAAGCCGTTCGTCTGGCTCGCCGCGCTGGAACACGGCGTGCGGCCCGACGACACGGTGCTGGACGCGCCGATCCGCATCGGCGGGTACAGCCCGCGGGATTTCGAGCCGCGCTTCCTCGGCGAGACCACGGTGGAGGAGGCGCTGGCGCAGTCGATCAACACCGCCTCTGTGCGCCTGCTGCTGAAGGCCGGCGGCCCGCGCGTGGTGGCGGGCGTTGCCGCGCGGCTCGGGATCGCCGATCGGCTGCCCGACAACGCATCCCTCGCGCTCGGCACCGGGGAGGTAGGGTTGCTGGAGATGACCGGCGCCTACGCCACGTTCTTCAACGGTGGGCGGCGGGTCACCCCGTTCGGACTGGCCGCCATCTCGACGAACGGGCGGACGGCGGCGGCGCCGATCACACCGCCGGAGCAGGTGATCGCGCCCGACTATGCACAGATGATGGCGCGGATGCTGACTGCCGTGGTCGCCCGCGGCACCGGCCGGCTGGCGGCGGTGGCGGGCCGTGCGGTCGCTGGCAAGACCGGGACGACGCAGGACTTCCGCGACGCCTGGTTCATCGGCTGCGTCGATGGGCGGATCATCGGCGTATGGCTCGGCAATGACGACGATCAGCCCATGAAGGACGTCCAGGGTGGCACGCTCCCCGCCCTGGTGTTCCATGAGATCGCGGTGGGTGTGCGGTGATATGGCCGGGACCGATTTCGGGTAATCAGGGCGTGTCCTCCCGAAACGGGCTCTGCGCTGCCAATGCTTCCATCTCCGCCCGAACCGCCGGCGTCTCCTCCCGTAGGAAGTCCCCGATCGCCCGCCGCAAGCCCGAATGCGCGATCCAGTGCGCCGAATACGTCGGCCGCGGCATGTACCCGCGCTGGATCTTGTGCCGCCCCTGCGCGCCGGCCTCGACACGCGACAGGCCGTGGGCGATCGCCCAGTCGATCGCCTGATAGTAGCACAGCTCGAAATGCAGGAACGGCCAATCGCCACGGCAGCCCCAGTTGCGGCCGTAGAGCGCGTCCACGCCAGCGAGATTGAGCGCACCGGCGACGGGAACGCCTTGATTCTCCGCCATCATCAGCACGACCCGATCGCCCAGGCGCTCCGACAGCAGCGAGAAGAATCGGCGCGTCAGGTAGGCGCTGCCCCATTTGCGATCCACCGTGCCGCGATAGAACCGATAGAACGCGTCCCAGTGCCGCTCGGTGATGTCGGCGCCGGACAGGGCGTGGAACGTCAGGCCCGCCGCCTGCGCGTCGCGCCGTTCGCGGCGGAGCACCTTGCGCTTGCGCGACGATAGCGCGCCGAGAAACTCGTCGAAGCTGGCGTAGCCCGCGTTCTCCCAGTGAAATTGCATGCCGATCCGGCGCAACCACCCGGCCTCGCCCAGCGCGCCCCATTCGTCCTCGGTGCAGAAGGTGACATGCACCGAGGACAGGTTCAGCTGCCGGCACGCCTGCGTCAGCGCGCCCGCCAGTGCCCCGAGCGGCACCGTCGAGCCGGGGCGGCGCAGCAGGCGCGGACCGGGCACGGGGCTGAACGGCACGGCGACCTGGAGCTTCGGGTAATAATCCCCGCCTGCCCGCTCCAGCGCGTTCGCCCAGCCGTGGTCGAACACGTATTCGCCGTAGCTGTGCGACTTCGCATACATCGGCGCGACCGCCAGCACCGCGCCTGCCTCATCGCGCAGGACCGCGTGCTGGGGCAGCCAGCCGGTGCGCGCGGTGGCCGAGCCGCTGTCCTCCAGCGCGCTCAGGAAGGCGTGGCTGACGAACGGGTTCTCCACGCCGGCGCAGACATCCCACTCAACGGCGTCGATCTCCTTGATCGCGGGATGCAGCGATAGCGAAAGCGTGGGGGCGCCGTCCGGCATCGGTTCAGTCGATCTCGAACATGCCCTCGACTTCGACCATCGCATCGAGCGGCAGCGACGGCACGCCGATCGTAGTCCGCGCGTGCCGCCCTGCGTCGCCGAAAATGGCGACGGCGAGGTCTGACGCGCCGTTCATCACCTTGGCATGCTCGGTGAAGTCGGGGTCGCAGGCGATGAAGCCGCCGAGGCGGACGACGCGGCGCACGCGGTCGAGTTCACCGCAGGCGGATTTGAGGTGGGCGAGCACGTTGATGAACGAGAGGCGCGCGGCCCGGGTTCCCTCCTCGATCGACATCCAGCGGCTGAGCTTGCCGGTGACGGCGACCTTGCCGCCGACGGCAGGCAACTGGCCCGAAACGACGACCAGATTGCCGGTGGCGACGAACGGCACGTAGGTCGCGATCGGCGCCATCGCGCGCGGCAGTTCAACCCCCAATTCGGCCAGCTTCGCCTCGATCCGCCCCGCCATGCTCGTCTCCTTGCTCCGTCCGGGCGCAGGATACGGGGAATTCCTAGCTGGCGATAACCCGGAATCCGCGTCGGCGCGCGCGCGGGTCGGCGGGCAGATCAAGCGGCAGGAGCGGCGGGGGCGCGGCCTCCGGCTCCTCGGCGGTGGCGGGGATGTCGTGGCGCCCGAGATAATTGGCCGCGAGGTGGCGGAACACATAGTCCAGCACCGAGGAAGCACGGGCTACCGCCGGGTCGCCCTCGACCGCGCCCGCCGATCCGAAGCGCGTCAACGTGAACGCCTCGACGAACTCCACCAAGGGGACGCCGTGCTGCAAGCCGAGGCTGACGGCGGCGGCGAAGCCGTCCATCAGCCCACGCATCGCCGCGCTGTCCTTGGGCAGGGCGACCGAGATCTCCCCCAGCGCGCCGTCGGCGTATTCGCCGGTGCGGACATAGACGCGATGCCCTCCGATCGCGGCCTTCTGCGTGTAGCCCGCGCGCCGGGCCGGAAGATCGCGCCGCATGGGCGCCCGATGGGCGGAGTCCGCCGAGTCGGGACGCGCCGGCATGATGGCGAAGAACGGCGTGAGCGCGTCGTGCATGGCGCGATGGGCAGCGACGTCGGCGACGGGGAACACGGTTTCGCCCGCTAGCCCGGCCGCCAACGCCGCCTCGGTAGTGACACCACGAGCGGCGAGCCAGGCGCGCGCGGCCCGCGTCAGGCCGCCGTCCTCGGTCAGCGGGGAGAAGGCGGGGGCGATCCCGCCGGTCTCGACGCCCAGCAGCGCCTCGGCCTCGGCGGGGGCGCTGACGGCGATGGCGGCCTCGTGACGAAGTCCGTGCCCGCGGGCCGTCGCTGCCACACGCTCACGCAGCAGGGCGGCGATGGCGCGGGCGGCATCGCGGGCGGGCTGGGTCGCGTAGTCGAGGCCAAGGGACGCCAGTAACCCCGCGAGATCGGCAATCGCCACCACGATCCGGGGCGCGTCGGGCACGGCCAGTGCCAACGCGACGACCGCCGTCTCCACGGCAAGGCCGAAGGCGGCGGCATCGAATCCGAGATCGGCGTCGAAGAACGCCGGCAAGTTCAAAAGGAAGCGTGGATCCTCCGCAGCGCGGCCCTGCCAGACGGCAGGCGCCGGGGCACCCTGGCGGCGAAGGAGCATGGCGTGGAGGCGATCGGATGAATGAGGGACTGCGGCGGGCACCTCCCCCACTCCCTCCCACAACGGGAGGGGCGACGGCGGAGGGGACCGCTCGGTGATGGGGCGGATCCACGCCTCCGCCGCCGCCCGCAGATCGGCGGGCGTGCCGGCCGGGGCAAGTGCGGCCAGCGCCCGCGCGGCCTCGATACCCCAGGCGGCGGGGAGGCTTACCGTTCGAGGCGGCTGATCGGGGTCCGCGCCCGCCTCGATCCGCCGCATCCGCACGCCCTGCCAGGTCCGGTTCGTTCGCATGGCCGACATGGTACGAGGCTTCGGCGCGGGAGAAAAGAGGATGTTGTGGGAAATTCGGCGTTGAGGCACAAAATGCTGTGGATCGCCGTGGTTGCGGGCGGTTGGATATCCGGCTATCTTGATTTGGATATCCGAAGACCCAGGAGGCATCATGCCGCTCTACATCAAGGACGACGCGACGGCGGAATTGGTGGCCCGCCTCGCTGACCTACGCGGGGTGTCCAAACAGGATGCCGTGAAAATCGCAGTCAAGGCGGAATTGGACCGGGTGACAGAGGCGGTTCCGTTGCGTGAGCGTCTTAAGAGGCTATGGGAGGCCCATCCATTGCCTCCCGCGACCGGGAAGGTCGCCGACAAGGCATTCTTCGACGAGTTATCCGGCGATCTGTGATGGTCTTCGCCGACGCCTCGGCCCTGGTCGCCATGATCGCCCGGGAACCGGATGCCCTCGCCTTGGCCGACCGCCTGCAAACCGACCGTCGGCGGATTTGTTCGCCGCTGAGCGCATGGGAGACGGTGGCCGCTCTCTGCCGCTCCTACGCGTTGGCGGGTCCAGCCGCTCGCTCGCGCGTCCGGCTGTTTCTGGCTGACCTGAGCTTCGAGTTCGTCGGCATCGGCGAGCCGGAGTTTGAGGTCGCCGCCGATGCCTACGCCCGGTTCGGGAAAGGTCGCCATCCCGCCGCGCTCAATATGGGCGACTGCTTCTCCTATGCGTGCGCCACGACCAACCACGCCGCGCTGCTTTTCAAGGGTGACGATTTCACCAGGACCGACATCGAAGGCGCCTGATTCGCGGCGCGGGTGGACCGGGGCGCGCGGGCTTCGTATATGCGGCGGCATGAATCTCGGCACCTGGCTGTTCACCAAGCTGAAAGGCCGTCACGTCGGCCGCGACGCGGACGGCAACCTCTACTATGAGGAGCGGCGGGGTCGCCCGGGCCTGCGCGTGCGCCGCTGGGTCGCCTATGCCGGCGTGCCAGAGGCGTCCAAGGTGCCCCCCGAGTGGCACGCCTGGCTGCACTACACGACCGACGCGCCGATCGCCCTCTCCGCGCGCCATCCCTGGCAGCTCCCGCACAGCCAGAACATGACCGGCACGGCCGAGAGCTACCGCCCGCCCGGCCATGACTACGAGGGAGGGGAGCGCGCGGCGGCGACCGGCGATTACGAAGCCTGGACGCCGGGACCCTGAATGACGATGGCGCGTCGTAACCCGATCGAGGTGCTGACCGGTATCCTGGTGCTGATCGTCGCCATCGGGTTCCTCGGCTACGCCGTCGCCCACTCCGGCACCGGGCCGTCGGGCGGCGGCTACACGTTGTACGCCAGCTTCGACAACATCGCCGGGCTGAACGTCGGGTCGGACGTGCGTCTTGCCGGGGTGAAGGTCGGCAGCGTGCAGGCCGAGGCGATCGACCCCAAGAATTATCTGGCCCGCGTGACGCTCGACATTCGCGACGGCGTGGAATTGCCGAAGGACAGCGGCGCGTCGATCGCGAGCGAGAGCCTGCTGGGCGGCGTCTACCTGTCGATCTCTCCAGGCGGAGACCCCCGGATGCTGAAACCGGGCGAGGCGTTCACCGCGACTCAAGGCGCGGTGAGCCTGCAAGACCTGTTGGGCAAGTTCATCTTCAGCGCGACGAACATGGTGAGCGCGATCTCCGGGAGTGGTGCCAAGCCGGCCTCTCCCGCGGCTCCGGGAGGGACGAAATGATCCCAGTTCCGGCGGTGTGGCCCCAACCGGACGGCGCGCCGGTGTCGTGCCACGAGAAACTGAAGATGCTCGCCGAGAACCACGCCGAGTTGGCGCAGACGATGCAAGATGCGTTCGAGGATGCGGTGTTGATGGGCGTGGACGCGCAAGCGATGCGCGCCATCCTGGCTGATATGGTCGCCAGACTGGAAAATCCGCGGCGATGAGGCGGGCGCTCGTGGCCGCGCTCCTTACGCTGCTTCCCGCCGCCGCTGCCCATTCCCAATCTGTGCTGTCAGGTCCGGGCGCCCCCGCCCCGGAGGCGCCCGCACCCGCACCGGCCCCGGTCACTCCGGCGCCCGAATGGGTGCCCCAGAGGAATGCGGTTCTGGAGGTGCTGGACAAAGTCGATGCGGTCAGCCGCGACTACACCGTCGCGGTGGGACAGTCAGTGACCGTCGGGTCGCTGACCATCGCGGTACAGGCGTGTCAGGCCCATCCACCGGACCGGCCCGCCGACGCCGCCGCCTACCTCGCGATCACCGACAGCCACCCCGACGAGCCCGGCTTCAAGGGCTGGATGCTGGCCGCCGAGCCCTGGGTCGCGATGCTGCAAAGCCCGCTCTACGACGTGCGCGTGCTGCGATGCCAGCCATAGCCGGCTTGCCGGAATTCGCACGAGCCGCGCTGCTGCTGGACGTCGATGGCACCTTGCTCGACTTCGCACCGACGCCGGAGGACGTGGTGGTCCCGCCGGGGCTGCTCGCGACGCTGCGCCGGATCAGGAGGGCGTTGGGCGACGCGCTCGGCGTCATCAGTGGCCGCGCCATCGAGCCGGTCGATCGACTGCTCGGCGATGCCCCCTACGCCGTCGCCGGGGAGCACGGCGGGGCGATCCGTTACGCGCCCGGCGGACCGATCGAGCGGCCGGCGTTGCCGGCGGCCCCCGGCGCGTGGGTCGAGGCCGCCGAGCAGGCCGCCGCTGCGCATCCCGGTGCGCGGGTCGAGACGAAGGCGCGCGGTTTCGTCTTGCATTGCCGGGGCGTACCGCAGGCAGGCCCCGACTTCGGCGCGTTGCTGCGTGGGCTGCTCGCCGGGTCGGCCGCGTTCGAGCTGCTGGACGGCAACATGGCTTGGGAGGTTCGCCCGCGCGGCGCCGACAAGGGAACCGCCCTCGCCGCGCTGATGGCACGGGCGCCGTTCGCCGGCCGGCTTCCCGTCTTCATTGGCGACGACGTGACCGATCACGACGCGATTCGCATGGCGCGCGCGATGGGGGGGGCGGGGCTATTGGTCGCCGATGCGTTCGGCGACCCAACCGGCGTGCGCGCATGGCTGATCGGGATCGCGGAGCAAAACGGATGGTGATGCGTCTGACCGAGTTCGCCGCGTTGTCGTTCGACTGCTACGGCACGCTGATCGACTGGGAGAGCGGGTTGTGGGCCGCCTTGCAGCCGTTGCTGGCACGCTGCCCCGCGCCGGCGGCACGCGACGCGGCGCTGGCCGACTTCGCGACGATCGAGGGGCGGGTGCAGACCGAAACCCCTGCCCTGCCCTATGCGCAGGTGCTGGCCGAGGTCCACCGGCGCCTCGTCGCCGCTTGGAAAGCGGCGCCCGACGCGGACGAGACAAGGCGGTTCGGCGAGAGTGTCGGCGACTGGCCCGCCTTCCCCGACACCGCCGATGCGCTGCGCCGGCTGAAGCGCTGCTTCCGGCTGGTCATTCTCTCCAATATCGACAATGCCAGCTTCGCGCGCTCGCTGCCCCGGTTGGGCGTCGCGTTCGACGAATCGTTCACCGCCGAGGACATCGGATCGTACAAGCCCGATCCGCGCAATTTCGCGTTCCTGATCGCGCGCATGGCCGAGCGCGGCATCGCCAGGGAGCGGCTTCTGCACGTCGCGCAAAGCCTGTTCCACGACCACGCCCCGGCCAACGCGGCCGGCCTCGCCTCGGTCTGGATCGACCGCCGCGCCGGCAAGCAGGGCTGGG
>JBDTFI010000232.1:0-3212 GCA_039938035.1 Acetobacteraceae bacterium
GCGAATGGAAGGCTTGAGGAAGGTCGGGCTCTGCTGGAGGAGGGATTGGCCGAATTGGGCGAAGCTGGCGTCCTCCTCAACGGTCCGCGCACCCGGGCCATGCTCGCCGATGTGCATGCGCTCATGGGGCAATCTGGCCTCGCCCTCGCTGTTCTCGACGACGCGCTCGGCATGTGCGCCCGCACGGGCGAGGTCTGGATCGAGGCCGAACTGCACCGCCGGAGAGGCGAGCTGCTGCGCACCGACCCTGCCCCCGCGGAAGCGTGCTTCCGTAAGGCCATCGGCATCGCGCAAAGCCAGTCGGCGAAGCTGTTCGAGCTGCGCGCGTCCGTCGGCCTCGCCCGCCTGTGGCGCGAGCACGGAAAGCGCCACGAGGCGCACGCTCTGCTCGCGCCGATCCACGCCTGGTTCACCGAGGGCTTCGATGCACCGGACCTGACCGACGCCAAAGCGTTGCTGGACGAACTCGCCATCACGTCGGCGTGAGATGAGCGATGCCTGGATTCTGACCGAGGCCTATGCCGGGTTGCAGGCCCAAGCGCTTGGCTTGACGGAGGCGGCCGGGTGGCAGGCGGCGCTGCGGGTGCTGGCGCCGCGCGCGCCCTGGCGGTTCGTGCCGGCCCGGCTCTGGCCGGCGCCGCTGGCCGTGGTCGCCGAGCAGGTGCGCGGCGCGCTGCCGTCGTTGTCGGTCGCCTGCGGCGGCATGGGGGCGGCGGTCGGCGCGGCGCTGCGCCGGCGCGGCGTGCCCGTGGTGCAGATCCAGAACCCGCGCATGGACCCGCGCCGCTTCGACGTGATCGTGGTGGCGCGCCATGACGAGATGAGCGGGCCGAATGTCGTCGTCACGCGCACCGCGCTGCACCGGGTGACACCCGCCCGCCTGCACGCCGAGGCGGAGCGCTGGCGGGAGCGGCTGGCCGCCCTGCCCCGCCCGCTGGTCGCGGTATTGGTCGGCGGCAGCAACGGACGGTTTCGGCTGGATGCGGCGGTGGCGGCGAGCCTCGCCGACGGCCTCGCGACGATGATGCGGGCCGATAACGTGGGCCTGGCGCTGACGCCGTCGCGGCGCACCGATCCGGTGGCGAGCCGGGTATTGTCAGACGCGCTGGCGCCGTTCGGCGGGTATGTGTGGGATGGCAGCGGGGAAAACCCGTATTTCGGGATGCTGGCGCTCGCCGATGCGATCGTGGTGACGACGGACAGCGTGTCGATGATCTCCGAGGCGGTGGCGACCGCCGCGCCGGTGCTGCTGGCCCCCCTGCCCGGCCGGTCCCGGCGCAACGGCCTGTTCACCGCCGGGTTGCTGGCCGACGGACGGGTGCGGATGTTCGCCGGGCGGCTGGAACTGTGGGACGCCAAGCCGCTGGATGACACCGCAGCGGCGGCGGCGGATGTGCGGCGACGACTGGGAATGGGGTAAGGCGGGCGGCGCGGAGCGACCAAAAAAGGGGCGCTTCCGGCGGGGTCGGAAGCGCCCGTGGCGGTAGAATGCCTGTGCATTCACCTCCAATCTGGCCAATCAGACCGTCCCGGCTGACCGGGAGGGCCGACGATCATGCAGCCGACCAACGCGGCCAGCAGGGCCGCGACGGCCACGAAGATGGTTCCGACCATGGTCATCTCTCCATCCGCGATGGAGCGTGCGCTCCACGGCGTCAGCCGTTGGTGCCGCCGCCGCCGCTGTTCACCGAGGACCACCCGCTGCTCTGGGCCGACGCCGGCAAGGCGGTCGTCATGGCACCAAGCGCGAGCACGAGAGCGATAAGCGATGCTGTCAGTGTCTTCATGGTATCCTCCTGCTGTCCTCCAGCCCGTCTGGACCGGGTGACGCAGAATGCCCCGCTCGGCGTGAGCCGATCGTGAGCCGGATGACGGGGCGGAACGAGCGCGGGTTCACGCCGCGACATGGCCGGCGGCATTCCGCAATCGCCCTCGTCGCCGGCTGTTCATGTGTCTGGCGCCGTGATCTATAGCCCGCCGGGCGGGGCCGGGAATCCCGCGGTCGCTCAGGGGATCCATGCTGCACATCCACACATTCGATGCCCGCGCCGGCGGGAACGTCATCTACAAGGCGCTGTCCCATCCGCTCGCCGCCGAGGGGATCGCGCGGCTTTACGCGAAGCTCGACGCGATCGGCGGACCGGTGGCGCTGTACGATCCGGACGGCATCGCCGAGGCGCTGTTCGCGCTGTACCCGCTGCGCGTGCGGGCGTTGTATGTCCATGACGTGCTCGCGGTGGGACATACGCGGGCGGGGATGGTTGCACGGTCGTTGACGGAGCTGGCGGAAGCAGACGCGGCTTCGGTGCTGATCGCCGCGTTCGACGCGGCGCGGACCGCCGAGCGGATCGCTGAATTCGTACCGCGCGGCGCCGCGGTGTTCACGCTCGACGAGGCACGACTGCCGGCTTCCTTGCTGAGCAACCCAGCGCGTTGCCTGAATCGGTTGAACTACGCGACCAACTTCGTCTTCTTCCGCGATCGGGACGGGCTGTCGACGCGACTGGTCTCGGCGAATTACTGGGCCGGGTACGGCGCGCGGAACGTGCGGCTGTGGCTGCGACTGTTCGATGCGGACGGAACCGTGCTCGCGACCTGGGAGGAGAGCGTGCCGGAGGGTCCGGGCGGGTTCGCGATCGACAGCCAGACGGTGCGGGCGCGCTTTGGGCTGCGGCCGTTCGTCGGCCAACTGTTTGTCCACGTCGTCGGCGCGACCGGGCACGACGTGGTGAAATACGCGCTGGACACTTACGATTCGGCGGGCGGTCCTTCATTGTCGTGTACGCACGATGCGAATGCGTGGCCGTCGGATCGCTACGCCGGGCTGCCGGCGCCGCGCGAGGACGAGCGCGTCGTGCTGTGGTTGCAGAACAGCCACGCCGCGCCGATCCCGGCGGGAGCGGTGTCGCTCGATCGGATGGGGGCGGAGGCTCCGGTGACGCTCGATCGGGCGGTCGGGCCGTTCGCGACAGTCGCGCTCGATGTCGGCGCGATGTTGCCCTTGGTGCGCTGGCCGGCGCAGGTGGAAGTGCGCGCGGGGCGGCATGTCGTGCGGCCGCGCTATGAGGTGACGCGCGCCGGGCGCACGCGGATCGCGCATGTCAACGTGGAGCGGGCCGATCTGCGTCCGGACGCGGCGATCCCGGGACTGCCGGCGCAGTTGGGGCGCGGGTATCTGCTGCCGTTTCCCGTGCTGGACCCGGCGGTGTTTC
>JBDTFI010000233.1:0-3373 GCA_039938035.1 Acetobacteraceae bacterium
AGGCGTCCTCATCATAGTGCCCGCTATCGTTGGTCGGCGAGTCGTGGTTCAGAACGATAGCGTCATGGCGAGGAGCGAAGCGACGCGGCCATCCAGGCGGCTCGTACGGTGCCTTGCGCCTGTTGGGGTGGACGGCCCTCGCCGGGCAGCGCGACCGCCTGGTGCGCGCCCGCACGCGGCTTGCCAACACGATCCGCGGCACGGCGGCGGTCCCCGGGCTTGACCCGGGGATCGGGCTGATTGCCACGCGATGTCGCGGCGGCTGGCGGCGATCCCCGGCGTCGGCCACATCACGGCCTCGCTGCTGGTGATGAAGACCCCAGACCCGCGCGCCTTCCGGTCCGGCCGCGACTTCGCCGCCTGGCTCGGCCTGACGCCGAAAGACCGCTCCACAGCTGGCAAGGTCCGGTTGGGTGGGATCACGCGCGCCGGCGACGAGCACATCGGTGCGACCTGGGGGGGCTCGGCGAGACCGTCGCCACCGGACCGGCCGGGAATCGCTACGGCGACCGAGCCGGGCACAGCGCGATCGCGGTGGACGGGCCGGTCTCGCGCGCGATCACGCTGGAGCGCCCATCACGTCCGCTCCACGCCCGTCGCGGCGGCGTCGAGCGCGGCGGCGACGGCATTGACCTGCTCCTCGCTGAGCGGGCCGCGCGAGAGGCGCAGGCGCAGTGCAAGTCTCAGGTTCTCCATCGCGCGTATGACTTGCGGCGCCACTCCGCCGCCCTGGGCGCGGCTCGCCTCTTCCATGCGGGCGAGGAGAGCGTCCACCGCCGGGCGGTGGGCGTCGAGGAAGCTCCGGCCTTCGTCGGTGATCTCGTGCAGTTTCTTGGCGCCGTCGCCGGCGCTGACCGTCACGTAGCCGAGTTCCTCCAGCAGGGTCAGCGTCGGGTAGATGACGCCCGGACTGGGGCTGTAGGTTCCGGCGACCCGCTCCTCGATGGCCTTGATGATCTCGTAGCCGTGCCGGGGCTTCTCGGCGATGAGGTGCAGGATGACCAGGCGAAGGTCGCCGTGGGCGAAGAAGCGGCCAAGGCCGAAACGGCCGCCGCCGCGGCCAAAACGGCCGCGTCCGGGACGCTGACCGTCCTGATCCGATTCGCCCCGGGCGAAGCGCCGTCCGTGGCCGTTGTGGCAGTGTCTACGGAACATGGTAACTCCGACTGGGTTTCGACATCACGAAAAATGAGATATATCGAGACTCACTCGGATACAAGCCCCCTGGTAGCTTTATTCCCGCCCGCTTGCCAACCGTGGCGTCCTCCGCCATATCGGCCCCGCCGACCGCGCATACGCGCGGCGGTAATTCACACGCGGGGCGCCTTTCCCGATCTCGGGTCCGGTGCGCCACACGGCGCGAGCCCCCGCGGAGGCACAACCGGACGAACGGAAAGGACACGCATCATGGCGATGCCGGACTTCACCCTGCGCCAGCTTCTCGAAGCCGGCGTTCACTTCGGTCACCACACGCGGCGCTGGAACCCGCGCATGGCGCCCTATCTGTTTGGCGTGCGCAACCAGGTCCACATCATCGACCTGCAACAGACCGCGCCGATGCTCGACCGCTCACTGCGCGCGGTGCGCGACGTGGTCGCCGCCGGCGGACGGGTGCTGTTCGTCGGTACCAAGCGCGCCGCCGCCGAATACGTGGCCGACGCCGCGCGCCGCTGCGGGCAGTACTACATCAATCACCGCTGGCTGGGCGGCACGCTCACCAACTGGAAGACCATCACCGGCAGCCTGAAGCGGCTGCGCCAGATCGACGATATGCTGGGCGGCGACACCACCGGCCTCACCAAGAAAGAGGTGCTGGGGATGACGCGGGAGCGCGACAAGCTGGAACGCGCCCTCGGCGGCATCAAGGACATGGGTGGGCTCCCGGACATCCTGTTCATCATCGACACGAACAAGGAGAAGCTCGCGGTCGAGGAGGCGACGAAGCTGAAGATCCCGGTCGTCGCGGTGCTCGATTCCAACTCCGACCCGCGCGGCGTCACCTACCCGATCCCCGGCAACGACGACGCGATCCGCGCCATCACCCTCTACTGCGACCTGATCGCCGGTGCGGTGCTGGACGGCATCAGCGCCGAGATGGCCGCCTCGGGTGCCGACATCGGCGCCTCCGAGGACCTGCCCATCGAGGCGATGCCGGAGCCCGAACCGGTGGTTGAGCAGCCCGCCGCCTGAGCGGGGCCTACGTCAGCAATCAGGTTCACGGAGACGGGTCATGGCCGAGATCACGGCGGCACTGGTGAAGGACCTGCGCGACAAGACCGGCGCGGGGATGATGGACTGCAAGCGGGCGCTGACCGAAACGGCGGGCGATACCGAGGCGGCGGTCGACTGGCTGCGCAAGAAGGGCCTCGCGGCGGCGGCGAAGAAATCCGGCCGCGTGGCGGCCGAGGGGCTGGTCGGCGTCGCCTCCGAGCCCTGCAAGGCGGCAGTGGTCGAGGTGAACGCCGAAACCGACTTCGTCGCCCGTAACGAGACCTTCCAGGCCTTCGTCGAGCAGGTCGCCCGTATCGCCCTGTCCGTGGGCGGGGATGTGGAGGCGATCAAGGCCGCGCCCTACCCCGGCGGGAGCGGGACGGTCGCCGACCAACTCACCCAGTTGGTCGCCACCATCGGTGAGAACATGACGATCCGGCGCGCCCGTGTCGTCGGCGTCGCACACGGCGCGGTGGCGAGCTACGTCCACAGCCCGGTGCGCCCCGGGCTGGGACGCATCGGCGTCATCGTCGCGCTGGAGGCGGCCGACGAGTTGGAAGGGCTCGAAATGCTCGGCCGGCAGGTCGGGATGCACGTCGCCGCCAGCCGACCGGACACGATCGACATCGACGCCGTCGATCCCGCCGCGCTGGAGCGCGAGAAGGCGATCTTGAGCGATCAGGCTCGTCAATCCGGCAAGCCCGAGGCGATCATCGACAAGATGGTCGAGGGCCGCATCCGGAAATACTACGAGGAAGTGGTACTGCTGGAGCAGGTCTGGGTGCATGACGGCGAGAGCCGGGTGCGGGCGGTGCTGAAGAAGGCCGGCGCCAAGGTCGCCGCGTTCGAGCGTTTCAGTCTTGGCGAGGGGATAGACAAGCCGGATGGTCCCGACTTCGCCGCCGAGGTCGCTTCCACGGCGGGGCGGTAATCAGATACCGTCCGCCTCGCCCAGCCAATCCTCGCTACGCAGACCGGCCACGCGGATGAACTCACCAAGATTGCCGGTCACGACGACAAGACCACGGCTTCGGGCATGTCCGGCGATCAGCAGAACGTAGGCGCCAATTGGCTGGCCTTGCCGCTCCAGCGTCGTTCTGATGTCCGCCGAATGGGCCGCCGCTTCAACGTCGAATGGCAGCACGTCGAGCCGCGCGGCGAA
>JBDTFI010000234.1:0-6360 GCA_039938035.1 Acetobacteraceae bacterium
CCCATGAAGCCGACCACGTGGCCGCTGGCGCGCAACGCGCGGACGATGCGTTCCTTGTGCAGCGGGGTGAGCTTGGCGAAGATGCCGTGTGCTTCGGCCGCGGCCTTCAGCGCGTCGTCGCTCAGGGCTTCGACCTCCGCGCCCAGCATCACGTTGCCGACGGGCAAGCCGACCTGGCCGCAGACGTGTGAAGTCACCAGATCGTTGTCGCCGGTCAGCACCTTGACGGTGATCCCGTGTGCCGCCAGTCGTTTCAATGCCGGCGCCGACGACTCCTTCGGCGGATCGAGGAACGCGATGTAGCCGATCAGGGTGAGCCCGCTCTCGTCGGCCACCGAGTACGTGACCTGGCCCGGGGGCAGCGTCTTGACGGCTACGGCCACGACGCGCAGCCCTTCGGCGTTGAGCCCCGCCGTGACCGCCTGCGTGCGGACCAGCAGAGCGGCATCGAGCGGTAACGTGGCCATGGTGCGCTCGCCATCGAGGCTGGCATCCATCGGCTCCTGGGTACGGACCTGGCTGCAGATGGCCAACACCTCTTCCACCGCGCCCTTGCAGATCAGCTCGTGATGCTGCTCCTGCCCATGCACCAGTGTCGCCACGACCACCGACATGCGTCTGCGCTCGAAGTCGAAAGGAATCTCGTCGACCTTGCGATAGGCCTCCTTCAGCTCGAGCGTCGCCGCCAGTTCCACGCGCTCCAGCACCGCGCGGTCGAGCAGGTTCTTCAACCCGGTCTGGTAGTAGCTGTTGAGATAGGCGAAATTCAGCACCTCGTCGGTGTCATCGCCGTAGGCGTCGGCGTGGCGCGCGAGCGCGATGCGGTCCTGCGTCAGCGTACCGGTCTTGTCGGTGCACAGGATGTCCATCGCGCCGAAGTTCTGGATCGCGTCCAGCCGCTTCACCACCACCTTCTTGCGCGACAGCAGCACCGCTCCCTTGGCCAACGTGGTGGTGACGATCATCGGCAGCATCTCGGGCGTCAGTCCCACGGCCACCGACAGCGCGAACAGGAAAGCCTGCAGCCAGTCGCCCTTGGTGAACCCGTTGACGAGGAAGACGATCGGCACCATCACCGCCGCGAACCGGATCAGCAGCCAGCTGACGCTGTTGACGCCTGCCTGGAACGCGTTGGGGGTGGTCTCGGTGGCGGTGGCATGTGCGGCCAGCGTGCCGAAGTAGGTTCGCCCGCCGGTGGCGAGCACCAGAGCGGTCGCGGTGCCGGAAACGACGTTGGTTCCCATGAACACGAGGTTGCACTGGTCCAGCGTCCCCGCACCCGTAGCGGCCGCGCCGGACGCGACCGCCTGGACGAATTTCTCGACCGGCAACGACTCTCCGGTCATCGCGGACTGGGCAATGAACAGGTCGCGTGCGGTGAGCACCCGGCAGTCGGCAGGGATCATGTCGCCGGCCGACAGCGACACCACGTCGCCTGCCACCAGATCGCGAAGGGGAATCTCCTGCGGCTTCGTCGGTACCGGCGCGGGCACGTCGGGTGTGCTTGCTACCGCCCGCCGAATCACCGTGGCCGTGTTGGTGACCATCGCCCGCAGGCTCTCGGCCGCGCTGTGCGCCCGGCCTTCCTGTATGAACCGGATGACGGTGCTCAAGGCGACCATCACGCCGATCACGATCGTGGCCTTGGCATCGGCACTGAGGAACGACAGCAGAGCCAGCGCCGATAACAGCAGGTTGAACGGATTCAGGTAGCAGCGCCACAGGTGCAACCAGCCCGGTAGCGGCGCCTCGTGCCGGATCTCGTTCGGGCCATCGCGCGCCAGGCGGCGCGCGGCTTCGGCGCTGTCCAGCCCGTCGGCTCGCGACTGCAGGTGCGCCAGCGCCGCGGCCGGGTCGCCCTGCGCTCCGGCGAGCACATTCGGGTCCAGTACGCCCTGGGTCGGCACCTGCGCGACGGCATGGCCGCCTGCCTTTATCGGCGACGTTTTAGCCAGCAGCGCTGCGAACAAGGGCCTGCGTTCGAAGTGGCCCTCGATCCGACGGCGCCGGAGGAAGGTGCTGAATCCCTGGGTGAGTCCCCCGTACGGCCTGCCCCTGCGCGTTGTGCCGGTCACGGTGTCGTTTTCAAGAAGCTGCCTGTGCGTGCTTGCCGGGTCTCGGCCGGCCGCGGCCGGCGCCGGCTTGCGCGCCGAGCCGATCGGCGCGTGCACCTGTGGTCTTTGTGCCCGTCGTTCCTGTGTCTGCCACGCACCTCGGCGCGGCGGCTCAAGGTACCTGTGCACGGTCGTGGCGACAGTGCGGCAGCGCACGCAGGAGCATCGCAGGCGTGTGCTGTCGCACAGACCGTCGGGCGACGCCGGTGCAGCATCCGCCTTCCTCGAGTCACCGCGCCGACACCCTTGAACAATGCGGCACCAGGTTCCATCGGCCTCACCAGCGACGAGGCGCAGCGCCGCCTCGCGTCGGGCGGAGCGAACACGCTGCCCGATACCGTCGTGCCTCCGTGGCGCATCGCGCTCGAGAAGTTCTGGGCTCCGGTGCCCTGGATGCTGGAGAGCGCGATCGTCCTGCAATTGGCAATGGGCAAGACGCTCGAAGCCTCGATCATCGGCGCGCTGCTGGCCTTCAACGCTGCGTTGGGCTTCTTCCAGGAGAGCCGTGCGCAGGCCACGCTGGCGGGGCTGAAATCCCGACTGGCACTTTCTGCTTCCGTTCGCCGCAACGGCGCCTGGCAGACGCTCCCGGCGTCGGGCCTGGTGCCAGGCGACGTGGTGAAGTTGTCTCTCGGTGGCGTCGTACCCGCGGACGCGAGGCTCATCAGCGGCGCCGCCCTGCTCGATCAATCGATGCTCACCGGAGAATCGGTGCCGGTCGAAGCCGGCCCGGGATTCCAGAGCTATGCGGGGGCGCTGGTTAAACGTGGCGAGGCCGTGGCGGAAGTAACGGCCACCGGGGCCAGAACCCGCTTCGGACGGACGGCCGACCTCGTCCGCACGGCGCATGCCGTCAGTTCCCAGCAGCGCGTGGTGTTGCGGGTGGTGCGCAACCTCGCTGCCTTCAACGGCATCGTGATCGTCGGGCTGGTCACCTATGCCCGCTTTCTCGGCCTGCAATGGGAAGCCATCGTGGCGCTGGTGCTGACTGCCGTGCTCGGTGCCATCCCGGTCGCGCTGCCGGCCACCTTCACGCTGGCGGCAGCGCTCGGCGCCCGTGCGCTGGCCAGGGTAGGCGTGCTGTCGACGCGACTGTCGGCCGTCGACGAGGCGGCGTCGATGGACGTGCTGTGTGTCGACAAGACCGGCACGCTCACCGGCAATGCGCTGGCCTTGACTGCGGTGCGTCCCCTGCCCGGCTTCGACGCCGCGCAGCTCATGGCGCTGGCAGCGCTCGCCAGTTCGGAAGGCGGTCAGGACCCGGTGGATCGCGCGATCCGCGCTGCAGGACTCGACATCGCCAGGCTCCGGCCCGCGGGCGAGACTGCGCCAGCCGTCGCAGCGCCGCATCTGATCGGCTTCACGCCCTTCGACCCGGCCACGAAGATGTCCGAGGCGAGCGTCGCATTCGGCTCCGGGCCAGCGCAGCGTGTCGTCAAGGGTGCTCCGGCCGTGGTCATGGCGCTCGCGCCAGCGGCGACCGATGGCACGCGAGCGCTGGAGACGCTCGAGGCGCAGGGCTATCGTGTACTGGCGGTGGCTACCGGGCCCGGGGCGGCGCTGAAGCTCGCCGGCTTCGTCGCATTGAGCGATCCGCCGCGTACCGATTCGGCCGCGCTCGTCACCGAATTGAAGACGCTCGGCGTGCGCACCGTCATGGTCACGGGCGACGCCGCCTTGACGGCCGCGACCGTGGCGCGGGCAGTGGGTCTGGACGGCGCCGTCTGCCCGCCCGGGCCGATACCGGAGGCGCTCCGAGCCGACACCTATGCGGTCTACGCGGGCGTGCTGCCGGAGGACAAGTACCGGCTCGTCGAGTCGTTCCAGAAAGGCGGCCACATCGTGGGCATGTGCGGCGACGGCGCCAACGACGCACCGGCCCTGCGCCAAGCGCAGATGGGCATCGCGGTGTCGACCGCGACCGACATTGCCAAGTCGGCCGCGGGGATGGTGATGACCGGCGCCGGCCTGAGCGGCATCGTGGCCGCCGTCAAGGAGGGCCGCATCACCTTCCAGCGAATCCAGACCTATACGCTCAACTCGATCACCAGCAAGATCCTTCAGGTCCTGTTCCTGGCGGTCGGACTCGTGATGACGGGCCAGGCCGTCCTGACCCCGCTGCTGATGGTCACCATCATGATCACCGGCGACTTTCTCGGCATGGCGCTGACCACGGATCATGTGCGCCCGTCGCCCACGCCGAACGCCTGGCGCATCGGCCCGCTGACGGCAGCCGGCGTCCTGATGGGCCTCGGCTCGCTGGCCTACTGCAGTGCAGTCCTCGCATTCGGCGCCTACCGGGCGGGGTTCGACATCGACCGGCTGCGCACGCTGGCATTCATCGCGATCGTCTTCATCAAGCAGGCCACGCTGTACACCAATCGCGAGCACCGACGCCTCTGGTCCTCGCGCCCCAGCGGCTGGGTGGTGGCGTCGTCGCTGGCCGATATCGTGATCGCCTCGACGCTCGCGATCGGCGGCATCGCGATGGCGGCCTTGCCGCCGCTCGCCGTAGCCGGCACAGGCGTCGCGGCAGCAGCGTTCGCTTTCGTGCTCGACGCGATCAAGGTACCGGCCTTCAGGCACCTGGAAATTCGCTAGCCCGCGGTGCTACGAGCGCGGACCGCGTGGCCGGACCATGTGTGCATCTTTGAGGAGGCACTGTGCGTTCGACAGTGTGTGCTTCCAGCGTCCGACCTGATCCGCGCGCCTAACGGATGCTGAAGCGCGATTCCTGCAAGTCGACCTCGCGAACCAGTGCACGAGTCGACTCCTCCCCGAGCCTGCCTGCGTGGGCGATGCGATACAGGGCCTTGCGCTCCGCGGCCAGGGACACGAGGCGCAACCCGCGCTCGATCTCGTCGACCTTCTGCGAGAGTTCGATGTCCTTGCCCGCGTTCAGTCTGGCTTCGATCCGTTGCCGGTACAAGGCGATGATTCGCGCACCGGCCTGCATGTGAAGCGCGGCATCCGTTCCCTGCATCCCCGTTCGCCGAAGGTCCTCGTCGATCGCCTCGATCGCAGCGCGCGCCGCCAAGACGCGTGCCTCGTCCTCTTCCTGCTGCCACAACGTCTCCGCCGGCAGTCGCAGGCCGCGCAGCACGGAGGGCAGTCCGGCGTTCGCTGCGATCAACGACACCATGATCACACCGGCCGCCAGCAGGATGGCGAGATCGCGCGAAGGGAAAGCAGTGCCGTCCTGCAGAGCCAGCGGAAGCGTCATCACGCCGGACAGCGTCAATGCACCGCGCACGCCGCCCAGCGATGTCGCCGCAACCAGACGCCAGCCCGGGGTCTGGAGCTTCCGACCGTCGGGAGGTGCCCGAAACAGGATGAGTCCGAGCGTCGCCCAAGACCACAGGGCCCGGAGAACGAACAGCGCGCAACTGATCGCCGCGATGTAGATCAGCAGCTTCCACGTGCCGTCGTGTCCCGTCTCGCGCATCGCGCGACCGGCACCCGCGACGATGCCGGGAAACTGCTGACCGAGCAGCACGAAGATCGTGCCGTTGCTGGCGAACTGCACTGCATCCCAGACGGCAGCGCGGCGAATGCGCGTCACCGCCAGCGCCCGTCCGGTCCGCTCCTCGTAGCCCATCACGATGCCGGCGGCGACAGCCGCAAGGATGCCGGATGCCTGTAGATGGTCGGCCAGGATGTAGGCCCCGAACGGGATCAGCAGGCTGATCAGGATCTGCGCACCCGTTTCCTCGCCGAAGTGCCTCGCGATCCAGTCCTTGGCCGCATTGGATACGATGGCGACCGCCACGCCGACCGCGATGCCGGCCGCGGCGAGCCACAGGAATGTGCTGAACGCGCCGCCGATCGAGAACGTCCCGGTGATCAGCGCAGCCACCGCGAAGCGCATGCACACCAGGCCCGAAGCGTCGTTGAGCAGCGACTCGCCTTCCAGGATATGCAGCAATCGCTTGGGGAACGGGGTCCGCGCGGCGATGGCGGAGACCGCCACCGCGTCGGTCGGCGACAGGACCGCAGCGAGGGCGAACGCGACCGCGAGCGGCATGGCCGGGAGCATCCAGTGGATGAAGTAGCCGGCGCCGATCACGGTGAACACGACCAGCCCGAGGGCGAGCGCGATGATCGTCCACTTGTCTCGAAACAGGCCTTCCTTCGGAATGCGCCAGCCGTCGAGAAAGAGGAGAGGCGCGATGAACAACACGAGGAAGATTTCCGGATCCAGCACGATCCGGAAATCGAATGCCCAGGACATCACGGCGCCGATCGC
>JBDTFI010000235.1:0-3348 GCA_039938035.1 Acetobacteraceae bacterium
TCCTCGGCCAGATGGCCCAGCGCATCCATCGGGTCCTGCTCGGGGCGGGCGAGGATATGCACGTCGGCATCGTCGGGGACCGGGCTGCCGGGTTTGTTGGGATAGGCGAAGAAGATCACCGGCTTGCGGCAAGACACCAGGACGACGTGGCGGAGCCCCGCCAGCGCCTTGACCGCCTGATCGACCGGATACGGGATGCGGTTGACGGCGAGGCGGCCCTGCCCGCGTGCCATCCGCCCGTTCGATCCCATCGCCATGACGCTGGCGCCGGTATGCGCCGCGATCCGGTGCGCCAGCGCCAGTGCCGGCTCGGTCAGAGCACCGTCGCCGAGGAGTATGAGCGTTCGCTCGCCCCGGCGCAGCACGTCCGCCGCGACCTGGACCTGGTGCGGGTCGGCACGGGGGCGCTGGGGCACCGGTAGGGCCCCGCCGACCACGCCGCCGTCGTTCCAGGCGGTGTCGGCGGGCAGGATCAAGGTCGCGATCTGCCCCGGCGCGGTGCGCGCCGCCTGCACCGCCACCGCCGCGTCGCGCCCGACCGTTGCCGCCGAGGTCGCGGTGCGGACCCAGCCGGAGACGCCGCGCGCCCAGCCCTCGGTATCCGCGGTCAGCGGGGCATCGAGTGGGCGATGGTAGGTCGCCTGGTCGCCGGCGATGTTCACGATCGGCGTCGAGGCGCGCCGTGCGTTGTGCAGGTTGGCGAGACCGTTGGCGAGGCCGGGGCCGCAATGCAGCAAGGTCGCCGCCGGCCGCCCGGCCATTCGCGCGTAGCCGTCCGCCGCGCCGGTCACCACCCCTTCGAACAGCCCCAGGATGCAGCGCATCCCGGGCACCCGGTCCAGCGCCGCGACGAAATGCATCTCCGACGTTCCGGGATTGGCGAAGCAGGTATCGACCGAGCTGGCGAGCAGGGTGTGGACGAGCGATTCGGCGCCGTTCATGCGAAAGCCTCGATCAGGGAGTTTCACCGCAGAGTGCGCGAGGCGAGCCGCGAGGGCAACGGCGGTTGCGCGAAATGCCGCGGGTCCGCAGACTCGGCTCTCTTTCAAGGGAGCAGCACGCATGGCCTGGACGGTTCTCTACCCGGAAAACCTCTACGCGGACGACAGCGTCGAGCGCCGGATCTTCGGGCCCGAGGTGCGCGTGGTGGTGCGCGACACCAGGACACTGGCCGAGTTGTCGGACACGGACTGCGTCGAAGCGGACGGGCTGATGATCCTGCGCCAGCGGGTCTCCGAGGCCGATCTCGCTCGGTTCACCAAGCTACGCTGCGTCGTGCGGATGGGCGTCGGCTATGACAGCATCGACCGCAAGGCGGCGGCCGATCGGCGGATCATGGTGTGCAACGTGCCCGACTACGGCACGACGGAGGTCGCCGACCATGCGATCGCGCTGGCCCTCGCGCTGCGCCGAGGCCTGTTGCTGCACCACGAATGGCAGCGCGCCGAGCCGCCGGCGCCGTGGCGGGCGGTGTTCGATCCGTTGATCCGCCGGTCGAGCGTGCAGACCTTTGGAATCGTCGGACTCGGCCGGATCGGCACCGCTGTCGCGCTCCGCGCCAAGGCGCTCGGTTTTCGCGTGGCGTTCTTCGATCCCTATCGTCCGAACGGGGCCGATCTGGCGATCGGGGTGGAGCGCGCCGCGACCTTGGAGGAGCTGCTCGCGCGGACGGATACGCTGTCGATCCACGCCCCGCTGACACCGGAGACGCGCGGTTTGATCGGCGCGGCGGAGTTGGCGCTGATGCCGGCCGGCGCGGTGGTGGTGAATACCGCGCGCGGCCCGATCGTCGACATCGAAGCCCTGGCGGCGGCTCTTAAGTCTGGCTACCTCGCGGGCGTCGGGCTCGACGTGGTGCCGGTGGAGCCGCCCGTCGAGCCGGTGCCGACCTTGATCGCCGCGTACCGGGCGCGCGCGCCTTGGGCGGCGGGGCGGCTCATCGTCACTCCGCACTCGGCCTTCCATACCCCGCAAGCCTGGGAGGACATTCGCGCCAAGGGCGCGGAAACGATGCGCGCCGCGCTGCTCGGGCCGCGCCCGCAGAACGTGATTCCGCCCGAGAGTTTTTAGACGACGAGGGTGAGAGAGGCTCTCCGTCGGGGGACCCACGGCATTGAACACATTCCGGTGACGTTAAGGATTGCACGCTACGCATTTAATTCGGGCCATCTGAGTGCGTCCTCGTGAGGGGGTTCGTTCACGAATGAATCCGTGATTGTCCGATGCGAATTGTGCGTGGGGTTAATTTTTGGATCATTGCTTGGGCCATCGAGTCTGCCACGGCGACCCTGTCTGCTAGATGTGCTGCAACGGAGACTTTGAATGACTGCTGTTACAGTTCCTGGCGCCAACGCCACATTTGTCACCAACAATTTCAATGGCTTGGCCAATACGGCGCTGGCGCAGAGCATCGCGACCACGCTGAACGGGCTATTGGCGTCCGGTGCCTTCAACGTGACGAGTGTGGCGGGAGGCGGAACCGCTCCCGCTGCCACCGCCGGCATAGTCAATGAGCTTGAGATCATGACCGGCGGCGTCGTGAGCGTCCCGGCCGGCTATGCCTTCGTCGCGGACGGGTCGCACAATGCGAATTTGTCGATCTTCGGGGGCAACAGCTTCTTCGGGGGCGCCGGCAATATCAACTACACGAACTCCGGTGCCAGTCCCGCCGTGATCGTGGCCGGCGATGGCAGCGACACGTTCAGCCTGTCGGGCAATTATACGGTCGCGGCGGGCAGCGGCAGCGACACGTTCAGTCTGAGCGGCACCGGTCAGGTCAGCCTTGGCGGCGGCGGCAATGGCGTCAACATCACGAGCGGCGCCGATACCATCTTCGCCGGCGCCAATCCGGGACCGACGGGCATGCTCGGCGGCACCGGCTCGGTGTACTTCGTCGCGGGCGCCTCCGCCAATACTGTCGCGGATTTCATCGTCGGAGGCTCGGGCGGCGACACGATCTTCGGTGCGGCGAACAACTTCGTCATCTACAACAGCCCCACGGTCGGTGCCGCATCCGCTCCGGGAGCGCTGCTGGTCGCGGGCGCCGGGAACGAGACGCTGTTCGACGTCGGTGCGACCAACGACCTCTTGTTCGCAGGCAATCAGGGCGGAAACCAACTGCTGGCGGCCGGGTTGGGCAACGACTCGCTGGTCACCGACAGCTTGATCGGCGGCCCCGGCACGGATCAGTTCTTCATCAGCAACAGTGCCCTTGTCAGCGCGATCGCGGGGACGGCCGTGACCCCGGGCGTGGACTTCCTTTACAACACCCGCGCCGGCGAGACCGTCAACCTGACTGGTTTCGATACCCTGTATGGCGCGGCGAACTCGGGGGCCGCAGCCAATGCG
>JBDTFI010000236.1:0-2925 GCA_039938035.1 Acetobacteraceae bacterium
ACTCGCGCGGGCGGAACGCCTCGATCTCCGCCTCGCGCTCGCAGATCAGGCGCAGCGCGACAGATTGCACCCGTCCGGCGCTGCGGCTGCCCGGCAGCTTGCGCCACAGCACCGGCGAGAGGGTGAATCCCACGAGGTAGTCGAGCGCGCGGCGCGCCAGGTACGCCTCGATCAGCGGCTGATCCAGGTCGCGCGGGTGCGCCATCGCGGCGCGGATGGCGCTGCGCGTGATCTCGTTGAAGGTGATCCGGCGCACTTCGACACCGCGCAGCGCCTTCTTTTCGTCGAGCATGTTGCGCACATGCCAGGAAATCGCCTCGCCCTCGCGGTCGGGGTCGGTCGCCAGATAGAGCGTACGCGCGCCCTTCAGCGCCTTGGCGATCGCGCTGACCTGGCGCTCGCCCCGCGCGTCGGCCTCCCAGTCCATCGCGAAATCCTGGTCCGGACGTACCGAACCATCCTTCGGGGGTAGGTCGCGCACATGGCCAAAGCTCGCCAGGACGGTGAACTTGTCACCGAGGTAGCGATTGATGGTCTTGGCCTTGGCGGGAGATTCGACGACGACAACGTCGGTCATTTTGTCCTATGCGTCGGCCAGTTTGCGAACCTCGGGAGTCAGGGCGGCGTCAGTGCGACCCGCGCCCCCGAAAACGTCTCGATCCGGCCGGCGAGTTCCAGTTCGAGCAACACCGCCATCACGGCAGCCGGGGAGAACTGGCAGCGGCGCACGAGATCGTCAACCGGTATCGGCGAGGCATCAAGCAAATCAACCACTTGCGAGCGAGCGGCCGAGAGGCCTGATGCCGGCTCCGACGGCTCCTCCCAAACCAGCTCCGGCTCCGCCAGACCCTCGGGCGCACCGCGGGCGAACAGCGGGGCGCGCGCGATGCCGGTCCGCAGCGGATGGTCCGGCAGATTGTCGAGGACGTCGGCGGCGGTCTCGGTCAGTTGCGCTCCCTGGCGGATCAGATCGTTCGAGCCCCGGGCGCGCGGATCGAGCGGGGAGCCGGGAGCGGCGAACAGTTCCCGCCCCGCCTCCTGGGCGAGCCGCGCAGTGATAAGGCTGCCCGAGCGGGGCGCGGCCTCGATGACGACGACGCCGAGCGACAGCCCGGCGATCAAGCGGTTGCGGCGGGGGAAGTGGCGGGCCTGGGGAACGGTGCCGAGTGGCGCCTCGGTGAGCACGGCGCCGCCCTCGGCGACCCGGCGCTGCAAATCGGCGTGCTCGGGCGGGTAGGGCTGATCGAGCCCCCCGGCCACCGCCGCGACAGTGCGCCCGGAGCGCAGCGCCCCGGTGTGAGCGGCGGCGTCGATGCCGCGCGCCAGGCCAGAGACCACGACCACCCCCGCCGCCGCCAGTTCCTCGGCGAGGTTCGCCGCCATGCGTTGGCCGTTGGCCGAGGCGTTGCGCCCGCCGACCAGCGCCACCGCGCGCGCCGACAGCACGGCGAGGTCACCGAGCACGGCGATCACCGGTGGCGCATCCTCCAGCAGCGCGAGCAGCGGCGGGTAGCCCGGTTGGCCGAGTATCAGGAAACAGCCTCCCAATGCGTGCAGCCCGTCGAACTCCCGCCCCGCCTCCGTCGCGCTTGGAACCCGTGGCGGCGCGGCGCGCCCGCCGACGCGAGAGAGTTCGGGCAACGCCTCCAACGCGCGGGCCGGGGTGCCATAGCGGGCGAGCAACCGACGGAAGGTGACCGGGCCGACCCCTTCGGCGCGGGCGAGCCGCAGATGATCGATCGGGGCGTTGGCTGGCATGGCGGCTCCTCGCGCCCGCGACGCCTACTCAACCCGAGCGACCGATCCTGGGCTCCTGACCCGAAAGGAGGCGGCGGATGTTGGCGTGGTGGCGCGCGAAGACAAGCACGGCGATCGCCAACGACAGCTTAACGACGCCGCCATCCGCCAATGCGAAAGCAAACAGCGGCGCCAAGGCGAAGGCCGTCAGCGTGGCGAGCGACGACAGGTGGGCGAGTTTCGCCACCACGAGCCAAACCGCGCACCACAGCAGCCCGACCGGCCAGGCAACGCCCAGCAGCACGCCCAGCCCGGTCGCCCCGCCCTTGCCACCTCGAAAGCCGAGCCAAACCGGGAACAGGTGTCCCAGAACCGCCCCCCCGCCGGCCCACAGCGCCGCCTGATGCCCGCCAAGCCAGCGCGCAAGTAGCACCGCCGCGAGACCCTTCGCGCCATCGAGCAAGAGCGTCGCCGCGGCGAGCCCCTTGTGCCCGGTGCGGAGCACGTTCGTCGCGCCGATGTTGCCCGACCCGATGGCGCGGATATCGCCCAACCCCGCCGCGCGGGTCAACAGCAGGCCGAACGGAATGGAGCCGAGCGCGTAGCCGAGGAACAGGTAAGGAGCGCCGCTCACCGGCCGGTTGTCCCACTCGATGAAAGATCACCGACCCACACGGACCGGCGCGCGCGCGATGGAAAGGCGGATTGCCACTCCTGCCCGCGGGTCAGCGACAGGTTCGGGTTGTGGAACGGGTCCGCGGCCACCGCCGCCGACCAGCGCCGGCGCATCCGACGAACCTCCTCACGCTCCAACGCCGCCCGCTCGCCTGAGAAATGGTGGCCGAGGGAGAGCGACTCGTAATGGATCAATTCAGCCTCCGCGCAGAATACGATACCGTGCCCGGCTTCGCGCAGGCGCAAGCAAAAATCGACGTCGTTGAAGGCGATGGGAAAGCCCTCATCCAGGCCGCCAACCTCCAGATAGGCGCTTCGGCGGGTCAGCAGGCAGGCGCCGGTGACGGCGGACACCTCCTGGCTCAGCACCGCGCGGTGCGCGTAACCGGGCGCGCCCCGCGGCAGGCCGCGATTGGCATGCTCGGCAAGGCCGGCCAGGCCGATGATGATGCCGCCATGCTGCACCGTTCCATTCTCGTATAGCAACTTCGCGCCCACCGCGCCGATCGCCGG
>JBDTFI010000237.1:0-3084 GCA_039938035.1 Acetobacteraceae bacterium
GCAGCAGCCGTATCTCATCGCCCGTCGCCGCTTCGGCATCGTCCAACGCAAGGGGGCAGAACGGAGGACCGAACTCCGGTAACGGCGCCTCGATCACCCGCCCGCCAACCCGCGCGGCCCATAGGTGCAGCAGATGCGTCTTCCCGCACCCCGCTTCGCCCCACAAGGCGAACCGCCGCCCTGGCCACGCCTCGGTCCGCGAGAGCCACGCGACGGCCGCTTCATTCGACGGCGCCTCCAGGAAGGTCGCGTGCGCGAATTCCGGGCGATGCGCGAACGGCAGCGCGAGTTGGCGCTTCCCGGTCACATCGAATCAGACGCGGGCGAGAGTGGTGCGGCGCGAGGCGATCAGGCGATCGAGGCTGATCGGCCCGCCGCCCGCCGCCGCGAGATAGAGGAAGATAAAGCAGAAGAGCAGCGCCGCTTCGCCGCCATTGAGGATCGGAAAGGCCGACCTCGGAAAGTGCTCCATGAAGTAGCCGATCGCCATCTCGCCCGACATGATGAGGGCGGCCGGACGGGTCAGCAGCCCGAGCAGCACCAACGCGCCGCCGACAGACTCGATGATGCCCGCGATCAGGAGCAGCGGCGGCAAATGGGCGGGGTAGCTCGCCACATGCGGGAAGCCGAGAAGCTTGGCGAGGCCATGCTGAAGAAAGCAAAGACCGGCGACAAAGCGGAGCAGGCTCAGCGCGAGAGGCTGCCAGGAACTCTCGGGACGCAAGATGTGTCTCCTTTCACGGTGAAGGCGGGGGGTCGAGATAGAGCGGGCTGCGCAGATAGCGGCGAAGCCAGAACCGGCACAAGACGCCGATGGTCGCCGCCACCGGCACCGCCAGCATCACGCCGAGGAAGCCGAATGCCGCGCCACCAGCGAACAGGGCGAAGATCACCCACACCGCCGGCAGCTCCACCCGATCGCCGAGGAAGCGCGGGTAGATGACATAGCCCTCCAGGATCTGCCCGACGATCAGCACGCAGCCGATCACGATGACGCCCCGCCACGTCGGGAACTGCGCCAGCGCCAGCGCGATCGCGGTGACGCCGCCGGTGATGGAGCCGACATAAGGGATGAACGACAGCAGCCCGGCCGCCGTGCCGACGATCAGGCCGAGATCAAGCCCCGCCACGGTCAGCGCGAACGCATAGTAGAATGCCAGGATCAGGCAGCACAGCGCCTGCCCGCGCACCCAGGCCGACAGAATGCGGTCCACCTCGCGGGCCTGCGCGCGGATCAGGTCGGCATAGCGGCGCGGCAGCCAGGAGTTCATCTTGCCCACGGCGCGCGGCCAGTCGCGCAGCAGGTAGAAGGCGACCACCGGGGTCACCACGGCGAGCGTCAGCACGTTGAACAGCGCGAACCCGCTGCCGATCAGCCCAGTCACTGCGCCGACCGCGAAGGTCAGCATCGATCCGGCCTGGCTGCTCACCAGGTCGCGCAGCTTGTCGTTCACCACGTCGTGGCCGAAATCATCCTGCGCGCGGGTGACGAGCTGCGCCGCCCAGGCTTGCAAATGATGCACGTATTGCGGGAAGCGCCCGAGGAACAGCCCGACCTGCGAGACCAGCAGCGGATAGAGCAGCAGCGCGAACAACAGGAACGCCGCGAGCAACGCCAGCACCATGACCAGGGCGGCGACGCCACGCGGCACCCCCAGCCGGGCCAGGCGATTGGTCGCCGGGTCCAGCGCGTAGGCGATCACCGCGGCGGCGACGAAGGGCGCGAGCACGCCCCCGAACAACTCCAGCACCAGCGCGATGACGACGATGAGGCCGACCACGAGAGCGATGCGCTGGCCGCGCGTCGCTTGCAATGGCGACGCGGAGTCCACCGGGCGGAGCGGCAACGGCGGTGGCGCAACGAGCGTCTCCGGCACCGGCTCGAACGCGCGCCCCGGCTCGCCGCCCACCGGCTCGACGCCCGGCGGGCGGCGGGTCAGCCGCGAAAACGGCCCCCTAGCGCCCGTGCGCCACGCGCCAGACATAGGCGACCCCCGAGACGAGCGTGGTGGCGGCGACAATCCAGATCAGCGCGGCCGAGGCGGCGTCCACCGCCGGACCGGACAACGCGAAGCCGGCCAGGAAGAGCGTGAAGGCGACCAGGACGATTTGCAGCATCGTGTTGACCTTGGAGACGAACAGCGGCCGGATGGCGACCGGCTGGCCGAGCAGAGCAAGGACGCCGATCCCGCCCACGATCACCAGATCGCGAAACACCACGAGCGTCGCCAGCCAACTCGGCAAGGCATTCACGGCCGCCAGGGTCACATACATGGTGACGAGCAGCGCCTTGTCCGCGACCGGGTCCAGCATGGCGCCCAGGCGGGTGACGCCGGCGCGTCGGGCCAGCCAGCCGTCCACCGCGTCGGACGCCCCGGCGGCGACGAACAGGCCGAAGGCTGCGCCCATCGCGTGGTCGATCACCAGCCAGAACGCGAGCGGCACGGCGCAGAGGCGCGCCAGGGTGATGACGTTGGGCAAGGTGAGCAAGGCCGAGGGGCTGGTTGTGGTGTTCCGGACCAGGATCGGCGCGCCGTCGGGCATCATCGCTCTCCGCGCCGCTGCGCCCAGGCACGGCCCATGATTGTTAACCGCCTCCTGTGCTCTAGCGTATCGGGCGCCCTGATGACCAGCGGGGCGGAACCCACTGCCGCGAATTCACTTGATTTTCGTTATATTTGTCAGTTATCTCTGCTGTCATTCCTGGAGATGATCCGGCGGTGGGTTGGCAGGATCAGGGGCGCCAGGAGCATGGAGAGCGCATCCGCCCCATCGCTGGTGCAAAATGAGGCGTCGGACAGCCGTCCGTGTCTGCATATTCGCCTCTACGCTCGGGCTGACAGCCTACGTGTCCTCGTGTGTAGGATGGTTGCCGGACTTTGATGAAGAAAAAGAACGCCTCCTGGTTCTCCAAGAGATTTACGTCAACATAAAAGAAAAGGCAGGTTCGCGGGGTCAGCGCCCGGCCATTGGAGGCCGCATGTCACCCATGTGGGCGAACGCCAGACAACGGAATGGTCGTCATGCCAGACGCAATGAGCGTACCGGTTCCGGATTTCGACACAGTGCCGCATGTCATCTATC
>JBDTFI010000238.1:0-2609 GCA_039938035.1 Acetobacteraceae bacterium
GTGCGCTACGTCGTCAACCGCAACATCAACTACACCAACATCTGTTACTATCGCTGCAAGTTCTGCGCCTTCTCCAAGGGCAAGACGCACGAGGCGCTGCGCGGCACACCGTACGACCTCGACCACGACGAAATCGTCCGTCGCTCCGTCGAGGCGTGGCAGCGCGGCGCCACCGAGGTGTGCCTGCAAGGCGGTATCCACCCCGACTACACGGGCGAGACCTATGTCCGCATCTGCGAGGCCATCAAGGCGGCGGTGCCGGGGATGCATCTGCACGCCTTCTCCCCGCTCGAAATTACGCAAGGTGCGGCGACCCTTGGTCTGACCCTGACCGCGTTCCTGACGCGGCTGAAGGAGGCCGGGCTCGGCACGTTGCCCGGCACGGCGGCGGAGATTCTTGACGATCCGGTACGGGCGGTGATCGCGCCCGACAAGATCATGACCGGGCACTGGCTGAAGGTGATCCGGACGGCCCACGAACTCGGTTTGCGGACGACCTCGACGATCATGTACGGCCATATCGAGCGCCCGATCTCCTGGGCGCGCCACCTGCTGGCGTTGCGCGACCTCCAGGCAGAGACGGGCGGCTTCACCGAATTCGTGCCGCTGCCGTTCGTACACATGGAGGCGCCGATGTATCTGCGCGGCCTGTCACGCAAGGGGCCGACATTCCGCGAGGCGATCCTGATGCACGCGATCGGTCGCCTCGCGCTGCACCCGCTGATCCCGAACATCCAGGCGTCCTGGGTGAAGATGGGACCGGAGGGGGTGGCGCTGTGCCTGCAAGCGGGCGCCAACGACATGGGCGGGACGCTGATGAACGAGAGCATCTCGCGCGCCGCCGGCACCGAGCACGGCCAGGAGTTTCCGCCCGAAGCGATGGAGGCGCTGATCCGTCGCATCGGGCGCGTGCCGCTGCAACGCGACACGCTGTATCGCCCGGTCACCGAGGAGCGCCACGCCGCTGGGTTCGGCGCCCCCGAACTCGCTCCGGTGGTGCAGACGCCGCCGCGCAAGATGATGGCCGCGGAATAACCGGATTTTTCGTCAGCGCGAACCATGGGAAGGGCAGGATCATGTCGGAGTTGAAGGTCACCGAGCAGCGCCGGCTCGGCACGGGCGGCTTGTCGGTATCGGCTATCGGCCTCGGCTGCATGTCGCTCTCTGGCATCTATGGCGACGCCGATGACGCGGTTTCCGAGGACCTCATCCGCCACGCCATCGACATCGGCGTGAACCATCTCGATTCGTCGGACATGTACGGCTGGGGACACAACGAGACGGTCGTCGGCCGCGCCATCAAGGGGCGGCGGGATCGGGTCGTGCTCGTCACCAAGTTCGGACAGGTACGACACGAAGGCGGCGCCAACGGCGTCGATGGACGGCCCGCCTATGTCGCCCAGGCCTGCGAGGCCAGCCTGAAGCGTCTGGGGGAGGACACGATCGACCTCTACTACCAGCACCGGGTCGACCCGAGCGTACCGATCGAGGAGACGGTGGGCGCGATGGCCCGACTGGTCGAACAAGGCAAGGTACGTTTCCTGGGCCTCTCGGAGGCGCGGCCGGAGACGATCCGCCGCGCCCACAAGGTGCACCCGATCACTACGGTGCAAACCGAATATTCGCTGCTCTATCGCGACGAGGCGGAGGAGACCCGGGAGACGACGCGCGAACTGGGGATCAGCTTCGTCGCCTATTCCCCGCTCGGTCGTGGCTTCCTCACCGGCGCCATTCAGGATCTGACGCAGGTGGACGGGCGCCGCGCGGCGCACCCGCGCTTCCAGGCCGAGAATTTCGCGCGCAACCGCGAGTTGGTCCAGGGGATCGAGGCCATCGCCGCCAGGAAGGGCTGCACCGCCTCGCAGCTCGCTCTCGCCTGGCTGCTCGCCCAGGGGCCGGACGTGGTGGCCATCCCCGGCACCCGCCGCAAGGACCGGCTGGACGAGAACGTCGGCGCCCTCGCAGTGAAGCTCACGCCCGACGAGGTGGCCAGTATTTCCGCGGCCATCCCGCGCGGCGCCGCGGCGGGCACCCGCTATCCCGCCGGGGGGATGAAGGCGGTGTATGTCTGAGCGATCAGTACCGTGCGACCAGCAAGGCGGCTGGTATGACCCCGACGGTTGCAAGCCCTGGTATCTCTCCCAACCTTCCATCGATCCCACGGAGACCCGCCATGTCCCACCCAGGAAGCCGCTTGTCCCGCCCGCCGACCCGTCGTGCGCTGTGGCGGTATGGCGCCGGGGCGTTGCTGGCCGTTGGCATCGGCGTCAGCCTGACGCGGCTGCCCGCGCGCGCGGAGCAGTCCGTGCAGCGCCTGCCCGGTCCCGCTCTCGACGCGACGGCGGGCGAAGGCGGCGCGCAGACGGCAGTGCTGTCCGGCGGCTGTTTCTGGGGCGTGCAGGGCGTCTTCGAGCACGTCAGGGGCATCACCAAGGTGCTGTCCGGCTATGCCGGCGGCAGCGCCACGACGGCGCAATACGAAACCGTCAGCACCGGGGTCACGGGACACGCCGAATCGGTGCGGATCACCTTCGACCCGAAGCAGGTTTCGTATGGGCAGCTGTTGCAGATCTTCTTTTCGGTCGCGATGGACCCCACCGAACTGAACT
>JBDTFI010000239.1:0-4115 GCA_039938035.1 Acetobacteraceae bacterium
CGTGCAGTCGATGCACGACCGCTGGGTCCACACCAACCCGCGCAAGATCGAGGGGCCGGTGGCGGTGCGCCGGCTTCTCGATGCGGCGTGGTGACCCCTACGCCAGCAGGTCGAACGCCGCGCGCGACAGCGCCTGCACGCCGAAGCCGATACACCGCTCATCGGGCTGATAGCCGGAGTTGTGCAGCTTGTCCTGCCGTCCCGGCTGGGCGGAGCCGACGCGGAGCTGAAAGCCCGGCACCAATTCAGCCATCAGGGCGAAGTCCTCACCGCCCAGGCTGGCCTCGCCCTCGGCGATCACGTCGCCGAACTGCCGGCGCACCGAAGCGACCGCCGGGTCGAGCACGCGGTCGTCATTGACCAGCGGCGGCGTGCCGCGGCGATAGGACACCTCGCAGCGCACGCGCATTCCCTCGGCGAGGCCGGCCGCCAGACGGCGGATCGCCGCCTCGGCCAGCTCGCGCACCTCCGGATGCAGCGTGCGAACGGTGCCTTTGATCTCCACCGAATCGGGGATGATGTTGGCCGCCAGGCCGCCGGCGATCACGCCGACCGTCACCACCGCCGGGCGCAACGGCGGCACCTCGCGGGAAACGACGGTCTGGAGCTGGGTGACCAGGGTGGCGGCGGCGACGATCGGATCGACGGACGTATGCGGATAGGCGGCGTGGCCGGAGCGGCCATGCACGACGATCTCGAACCGGTCGGCCGCCGCGAGGCAGGCGCCGTGGACATAGCCGAAGCTGCCCACCGCCATGTCGGGGTGATTGTGGAAGCCGAGCGCCATGTCGACATGCGGGCCGTCCATCACCCCGTCGGCGATCATCGCCGCCATCCCGCCCAGTCCTTCCTCGGCGGGCTGAAACACCAGCTTGACCGTGCCGGCGAGGCGCGGGGCGAGATCCTTCAGCACTGCGGCGACGCCGATCAAGGTCGTGGTGTGGATGTCGTGCCCGCACGCGTGCATCTTGCCGGGCGCGGTGCTTTCCCACGGCAAGCCGGTCCGCTCCTGAATCGGCAGCGCGTCCATGTCGGCGCGGATCGCGAGCACCGGGCCGGGGCGCCCGCCCTCGATGAGGCCGACCACGCCGGTCCTGCCGATGCCAGTCCGGTGCGGGATGCCCAACCGCTCCAACTCGCGTGCGACGATCGCGGAGGTGCGGATTTCCTCGAAGCCCAGCTCGGGGTGGGCGTGGATGTCGCGCCTGATGGCGATAAGGGCGGCGTCGATGCGCTCGGCCGCCTCGCGGATGGCGGATTCGGGGTCGTTCCGGGTGGCGCCGGACATGGGATTCCCGTTCGTTGGACAGGCCAGGATGGCGGGTGCGGACAGGCGCGGCAAGGCGCGAAAGCGGTCACGATCCAAGCAGGTTCGGGAACACCACGCTCGCCGCGTACACAAGGCCCACCAGCACCAGGAAGGCCGTCACCCCGATGCCGGCGATGTTCCAGCCCCGCCCATTGCGGTGCTCCCCCATCACCTCGGGGTCGTTGGCGATCAGCAGCAGGAACACCAGCGCCGGCGGCATCGCCAGGACGGCGACCACGTTGACGATGAGGACCACCTCCTCGAGCGGCATCCCCGGCAGCAGCACGATCGCGGCGGCCAGCGCCGATGATCCCGCCAGCACCGCGTAGAACACCCAGCCATCCCTCAGCGAGGCGTTCAGGCTGTGCGGCTTGCGCAGCACCTCGGCGAAAGCGTACGCCGAGGAGGTGGAGATGGCGATCGCGGCGACCGCGCCCGCCTCGAAGATGCCGAGCGCGAACAGCGCCGCGCCGACGTGACCGACATAGGGCTCGATCGCCTCGGCGAACTGCGCCGCCTGCCAGTCCCCGGCACTGATCCCGTGCGAGAACAGCGGCGCGGTGGCGATGATCGCGGCGATCCCGAACGCCGCCGCGAGAACGGAACCGAGCGCGGTGTCCCAACGCGCGGCGCCGATGTCGCGCGCGTCCAGCCCCTTGTCCGCCGTCGCCCCCTGCTGGAAGAACAGCATCCAGGGCGTGACCGTCGCGCCAATGTTGGCGACCAGGAGCGTGATTGTATCCGGCTTCAACCCGCCCGGCAGCGGACTCCAGGTCAGCATCGCGTGGCCCACCGCGCCCCAGTCCGGACGGCTGAGGATCGCCACCGGGACGAACACGACGTTGCACAGCGCGAGGCCTAGCGCGATGCGCTCCCACGTCGCGTAACGGGCGGTGGCGGCGGACAGTATCACCAGCCCCACGGCGCCGCCGACGGCGATGCCGGGCGGGATGCCGAAGAAGCCGAGGCCGGCGCGCACGCCGATGAATTCGGTGATGAGGGTGAGGAAGTTGCCGGCCAGCAGGTCGGCCATCGCGAAGCGGCCCCAGAACGAGCCGAAGCGGTCGAAGATCAGCTCGGCGTGGCCATGGCTGGTCACCGCGCCGATCCGCGCGGCCATCTCCTGGACGATGAAACCGAGGGCGAACGTCGCGGCGACGAAGGGCAGGAAGAAGCCGATGCCGAAGCGCGCGCCGGTCGCCGCGTAGGAGAGCATCGACGGCGCGTCGTTCTCGGCCAGGAACACCAGGACGCCGGGGCCCGCGAGAAGCGCGAACAGACGCAGCCGGGCCCCTCGGCCGCCCCGCGTGCCCCGCAGCCCCTCCGCCGCGATCCGGGTGCGCGCGCGCCGTATGTCTTCGCGACGCGGACCCTCGGCGCGCGCCGAATCCGTCAATCCGGTCAGACCAGGCGGACGAGTTGCATCGCGACCACCGCCAACATCCCAACCACGTAGAGCCGCAGAGCCCAGATCAACGTCGAAATCCGGCCGGACAGGATGCGCCGCGGCCAGCTCCTGCTTCGACGCGCGGCCGATCGGGCCGCTTCGTGCTCGTTACCCGCCAATTCCCTACCGTCGTCCGCCATCGCTCACCTCACCGAGGCACTATAAGTTAGCTTTGGCTACAGATCAATCAAGAGTGCCCCGAATGAAGCCTGGGCGACCGAATGGACACTGGGCTGCGGAATTGCATGCGACGTTCCATCCGCGCCCACGAAGGGCTATGCCGGCATTCCCGACATGCGGGGCCGAGAAGGAGAGCGGGTGGAGCCCTCGCCAGAGGAAGTGCCCGAAGGGGGATCGCCCGGCCAGATGCCGGCCGAACCGACGCAGGCCGAACGGTTCGGCAAGGCCCGGACGGCCCAGGCGGTCGCGCTGACGGAGGACTACGTGGAGCTGATCGCCGACCTGATGGTCGCGGGCGGGGAAGCGCGGCTGGTCGATATCGCCCGCCGACTCGGCGTGTCGCACCCGACCGCAGTGAAGAGCATCCGCCGGCTCAAGCGCGAGGGGTTGGCCACTGCGCGGCCCTATCGCGGCGTGTTCCTGACCCAGGCGGGCCAGGAACTGGCCGAGCGCGTGCGCACCCGCCATCGCGTCGTCGTGGAACTGCTACGGGCCGTGGGCGTGCCGGCCGACGCGGCGGAAGCGGACGCCGAGGGGATCGAGCATCATGTCTCGCGGGCGACGCTGGAGGCGTTCAGCCGGTTCCTGACCGCGCGGCGGTAGTCAGCCGTCGAGAAAGGGCCCGATATTCGCGCGGGCGAACGCGGGCCGGCTCTGAATACGCGACCACCAGGCGAAAACGCGCGGGTGCTTCCTAGCGGTGACCTCGTCCGGCGCTATTTCCTCGTCGATGCGCTTGACGAACGGCACCGCGCCGATATCGGCGATCGAATAGGCGGTTCCCACGAGCCAGCCAGACGCCTTCATCGCGTCCTCCATGCGGTCCAGCAGCATGACCAGCCTGGCGCGGGCGCCGTCGCGCTCTTCCTCGGTGTAAGGCCGGCGCGCCACCCGCAGCCACGCTTCCCTGCGCTCCGCGCTCGGGATCTTCGCCAGCTTCTCGGCCAACTCCTCATCGGACCATTGCGAGGCCACTTTCTGCATACTGTGACGCCAGTTGAAGATGATGAGATTGCCGATGCGCTCGTCGACGTGGCGGATCCAGTTGCGCATCAGGGTGCGTTCGTAGGGCGCGACCGGGCGCAGTGGCGGGTCGGGACGGGTTTCATCGAGATACTCGCAGATGGTTCCGCTTTCGTGCAGCGGCCTTCCGTCGTCGATCAGCGTCGGGATAACGCC
>JBDTFI010000240.1:0-6734 GCA_039938035.1 Acetobacteraceae bacterium
TGGGCTTGGATGCGGATCACCCGCTCGTAGTTGTTGAAGATCAGGTCGGGCGCGGTGTTCGTGTTGATGGCCCCGATCACCCGGCCGAACCACTGATCCGTCGGGAAGCTGATGGCGCGGAGGGTGACGCCAGGATGGGATGTCGCGAACTGCTCGCCAGCCTGGGCGAACCATTTCGTGCCGGGTTCGCCCAGATCGTGCCAGAGCGTCAACGTCTGCGTGTCCGCCGCGTTCGCCCGGGCCGGGACCGCCGAGAGCGCGGCCAACGAGAGCAGGGTACGTCTGCGCATGTCCGTTCCTCTTGCGCTATCAGCCCCGATCGCGCCCGCCGCACGTTTCGGGAGAACAATTGCCCTGACGGTACGGCCTCATGGCCGGGACTGCAATCCTGCCAGCTGCTGATGATGCTCGCCGGACGCGGACCGGGTGGGCAAGGCCGCGATCGCCCGGGTGGTGGCGGGAGTCGAGGGATTGGCGCCGCCGCCGGTATCCGCCCGGAGGCGCTGTGCGCGGCTTATCGCGGCATTGGCGTGATGATCCGCCAGGGGGCCTATCACACGGGGCGGTTCGGGGACCGCTTCGTGAAGGCCAGCACGACCGTCCCGTGGCCACCGCGCGGGGGATGAACGACGTGCCCGAGTTGTTCCGAGCGTTTGCCTGTTGGTATGCTCTCGAGGCGACGCTGAACCGACGTTCAGGAGGACGAACCCATGGCAGCACGACCATACCGAGCCGCGACGATCGTCGGGCGCGAGACCATCGCGGAAGGCGTCCAGGGCGTCGGCGTGTACGACAACATCGCGGTTGGAGGCTGACGCCGGGTCGGGCGAGAGGTGGCGGCCAACGCAGACTCAAGCCGAAAGATCGATGATGCCGAGAACCAACGTTGAGCTCAATGGAATTGCCTTGGAGATCCATGATCCCCGCCGCTACTTGGGATTACTCTCGTATGCAATGAAGTCAATACCCTTTTACTCGCCTGCTCTGCGCGAGGCTGTCGTCGGAGCTCTGGGCCACTGGCCCCCCGCGGAGTCCAGGATCGGGCGAGAGGCCATATCGGGAGTGCTGGGTTTCGTCGATCATGAACTCATCGCGGTGCTGGACCGGGAGTGGCAGGACTACGACGACAACGAGGCGGATCGGCTTTTCGAATATATATCGTCTCATCGACTATTCGCTTCGATCAAGTCGGTGTTCTTGTTGGGCGCCGGGGCATGCCGTCTGGCAGACTATATCGCCTCTCTCGAGTTCATAGATCACGTCACCTGTTCGGACCTCTCATGGCCCGCGCTGGTTTTTGGCAGGGCGCTAATCGAAGCTAACCATGCAGAGTTGCCGGAGCTTTTGCTCAGACCCCGCGTATTCTATCATGTCGCACCACAATCGACTCACCTCATCAGGACGAACAGAAAATGCAGCTTCAAGGCGGCACTGACGCCGCCCGACCGGCATCGGTGCATTCGTTACGCCGTACGTGATGCCTTCGCCGCTCCGGAAGAGCCCATTGCCGCCGACATGATTGCTGTTCCGTATTTGCTGGATCTCTTCCGCGGCGCCCAATGCGTCAACTTGTTGCTTCGGATTTGCCAATGCGTCAGAGTGGGACAGCAAATCGTCATCCTGGTTACGTGCGTCGCCGATGGAAGGGCGGGGCCGGGCCGCGATCCCAGCTTGATCCTGGACGTCCTCCGACGATGCGGTTTCAAGGTTCAATTCCTGGACCTGATCTTCCTCCCGTACTCCTTCAGCTATTACTCCTACGGCCAAATGCACACGGACTGGAACACTCTCGTCGTACGGGCGGAGAGATTGTTCGAACGGGATGCCGACATCGTCATTGCGAAGTCCGACCGGCGCGATACATCCCAGGCCACCCGATCCGCAAACCGCGACCTCATTTTGAGCAGGCTCCGAAGTGCCGAGAACTATCGCGCCATTGCCGCTGCGTTGACGCCTCAGATGGGCGCGACGGAATTCGAGAATGCGATTGGAGAACTCATTTCGCAGGGGCTGATCAACCTTCGCGTCGATGCGAGTTGAGCCGGAACATGTGGCCTAGCCCAAAAGGTTCGACACGAAGGCGTAATCCCGCCCGCCATGGCCGGCCAGCCGAGGGTGACGGCGTCACCCATAACCCCGCCGAACGGATCGAGCCGTCGCACGCGATGCTTGGGACCCGTGTGCTGGCGGCGACGCTGACGGGCATCCGCGCCCGAGCGTGACCGACAGACACCGTGGACGCTACGAACCCGCGGCGCTTCGAGCATCTCCAGCGCCGGCCAATGCGAGGATCAGGGCAGCGAGTTCCCGGCTCGCGTTGTCCAGCGTGAGCCGCCCGCCGGGCCGGTACCAGACATACGCCCAGCTGACCATGCCACCGATGGCGAGCGCGGCGATCCTGGTGTCGCGCAGACGGAATTCACCGGTTGCCACGCCATGGTCCAGTAGTTTCGTCAGCTTACGATCAAACTCGCGGCGCATGTCGTTGATCCGGCGAAGATCGACAGGGAGCAGGTTCTTTATTTCGCGGGTGAAGATCGCGATGTGGCTCTGGTTCGTCAGCACGGCGGTGACGAAGTGACGCGCGACCTCGGCAAGAAGCTCGGTCGGCGTCCCGGCCATGTCGAGAACGCCGTCCAGCGCCGCCAGCGCCGAGGCGATGCCGCGCGAGCAGATTTCCGCCAGCAACTCCGCCTTAGAGGTGAAATGCGCATAGATGAACGGCTTGGTGACGCCCATCCGTTCGGCGACGGCGTCGAGCGACGTGTTCTCGTAGCCCCGCTCGTAAAACAGCTCCACGGCGGCGTCGATGGTCCGTTCGCGCTTCAGCAACGCGACTTCGTCCCTGATCCCCAGCACGGGCGCGTGGTTCACGCCTGCGGCTCGAACCAGAAATCCAGCACGTCGCCGATACGCTTCTCGGCGAACCGGGTGATGATCTTGGTGCCGATCTTCAGGCGCTCCGCCGCGACGGCGGGATCGCCCAGCTCCACCCCACGGAAATACCCGCCGATCGCGGTGTCCGCCTTGTCGAGCAGCACGTAGCCGAACGCATAGGGGGGCGGCGGCAGGCCCTGGAATTCGTCATAGACGATGGTGAACGTCTCGATCCGCCCGCCCGGCCCGACTTCCACCCAATCGGTGGTCGGCTCCAGCGTCTGGTCGGAGAAGGCGCGCGGCGGCACCAGCACGCGCCCGGACTTGGCGTCGCGTTTGCCGTAGAGCTTCGCACGATCGCGCAACTGCACGTAGAACCAACTCGCGGTTTCCCCGAGCGCGTGCCGGTAGTTGATGTTCCAGGCTTCCTGCCGGGTCAGCAATTCCATCTCTTGTTCTCCTGATTTCACGCTTCGACGACCATGGTGCCGAAGAACTGGTGATCGCCGCCGTTGCCGCTGGCGATACCGACCCGCGCCCCTTTCACCTGATGCAAGCCGGCACGGCCGCGCACCTGCTGGGCGATCTCGATTACGCGGACCATCGCGGTCACCGCGATCGCGTTGGTGCAGAGCGTGCCGCCGGACGGATTGACCGGGATCGCCCCGCCGAGCTGGAACTGACCGTCCCGCAGCATCGCGGGCGACTGCCCAAGCCCGGCGAGCCCGGCGGCCTCAATCGAATGGAACTCGGTGTTGCTGAACGGGGCGTAGAGTTCCGCGACATGGACCTGTTTGCGCGGGTCGGTGATACCCGCCATCTTGAACGAACGGGCGAATGATTTTTGCAGCGCGTAGGCGTCGGCATGGTCGGCCATGTAGTTGTTACCCATGCGATCGCCGATATAGTACGTCTCGGAACAATGCCCGACGCCGGTGATCCACACGGCGTCGAGCTTGCGTTCCTTGATGTAGCGTTCGGACGCCAGCACCATCGCGCCGCCGCCGCTCGATTGCGGGCAGCAATCATAGAGGCGGATCGGCCAGGAGATCAGGCGGGAAGCGAACACCTCCTCCTCGGTCGTCTCCTTGCGCAGATGCGCGTTCGGGTTCTTTGACGCCTGCCAGCGGTTCTTCACCACTACGCGGGCCATGTCCTGCACCGTCATGCCGTATTTGTGCATGTAGCGGACCGCCGACATCGCCAGCATGTTGATCGTGCCGAGCGGCAGCGCGCGTTCGTAGGTCGGGTCCCAGATCTTGTTCAGCACCGTCTGGCTGTCGCCGCACTCGCCGACCTTGTCGGCGCCCGCCGTCATGACGACGTCGCACGCCCCGGCCGCGACATGGTAGTAGGCGGCGGCGACGGAGGAGATGCCGGTCGCGCCGCCCGTGTTGATGCGCAGGAAGCGCTTGTTGCGCGCCCCAACCGCATCGACGCCCAGGCTCTCGGCATTGCCGATGCCCACCATCGCATCGGGCGACAGCGAGTAGACCACGGCCTGGATATCATCGAGTTCCAGGCTGGCGTCGTTCAGTGCGAGCGTGACCGCCTCGCGCACCAGGTCCGGGTAGCTGGCGTCGTCGCGCCGCGAGCGGAAGGCCGACTGGCCGACGCCGATGATGCCGACACGCGGGCTCATGCCGCTTCTCCTTCGCGGTTGAGTACCACCACGGTGTTGTACTGCATGGCGAACCCGCTCGCGGCGTGCGCCAGCCCGAGGCGGGCGCCAGCGCGTTGATGGCCTCCGGCGCGATGGCGCACCTGGTTCACCGCCTCGGCGATGCGGATCAGCCCGGTGCAGAACACTGGGTTGAGCGATTGCGCGCCGCCCGAGAGATTGACCGGCAGTTTGCCCTCCGGCCCGAACCGCCCATCGGCGACGCGGGCCTCCCAGGAGGCGCGCGGCGCGAGGCCGAGCGCCTCGTAGGCCAGCAATTCCTGGAACGGCGTGGCATCGGCGATCTCGGCGACGTCGATGGCTTCCCCTGGATCGGTGATGCCGGATTCTGCATAGGCCTGCTGCGCCGCCGCGTGCAGCGCCGGCGCCTCGGCAAGGTCCCGATCGCCGAGGAAGCTCGGCTCGGTGGCCCAGCCCATGCCGGAAATCCAGGCGACGTCAGCAACGCCGCGTTCCCGCGCGAACGCCTCGGTGGCGAGTACCAGCGCGACCGCGCCGGTCGCCGGTTCGGCCATCATGCCCTCCTGCAACGGCCATCGCCGCGCCTTCGCGGCGGCGACGCCGCGCACCAGATCCGGGTAGGCGCGGGCGCCGTTGCGACGGTTCTTTTCCGCCACTGCGCGCGCCATTTCGGCGAGCCCCGGGACGGCGGCCAGCAAGGCGTTCGCCTGCAAGGCGTGCGAGGCCGGCTCATCGAGTGGCAGGCGGCGATGGTAATACGGGTCGGCGGCAAGGCGCTGCGCCTCGGCGAGCGGGGAGGCCTCGGTCGGGCTCCAGGCCACCACCAGCTGCGTGCGGTACTGGCCCGAGGCGACCCGCAGCGTGCCCATGACGAAGGCGTGCTCGCCCGCCGAAGGCGTCGAGAGGATGTCGCGATCCACCCCGCCGACCGAGCCCGACGCCGCCATCACCGAGATGGCGCGTCCGTCGTACTGGTCGTTGGCGGAGACGACGATGCCGTCGATATCGTCGATCACCAATCCGGCGTCGCGCAGCGCGAGCTGCGTCACGTCGTAGATCAGCTCCTCCAGCGAGCGTCGGTCACCGGTGACACGGGGCATGATGGCGACGCCGATCACCCCGGTTTTGGTCAGATAGGGCATGTGGCTCCTGCTTCCTCGGTTTGGTCAGCCATTGGGCACCAGAGTGAGGCGTCCGCTCGTCGCGCCCGCTTCCAGCCGGCGATGCGCTTGTGCCGCCGCCGTCAGGGGAAGGCTCGCATCGACCATCGCGCGGACAGTTCCTTGCGCGAGCAGGTGCAGGCAGCGCCGCAACTCCTCGCGCGTCACGCTGGTCGCGCTCAGCATCGAGATGCCCCTGAGGAAGAGCTGTGCCGGATTGAACGTGACGAAATCGCCGGTGAGCTGGCCGACCATCACCCAGCGTCCGCCGCGCGCGAGCGACCGCCGGGTCGGCTGGAACACCTGCGTGCCCACGGTGTCGATCGCCACCTCCACGCCCTCGCCGTCCGTCAGATCGCGCACTTCGGCCGAAAAGTCGGTGTCGCGCGCGTGCAAGACGACGTGATGCGCGCCGGCCGTGCGCAGCATCGCCGCGCGCTCGGGCGAGGTGCTGCTGGCGATCACGACGGCGCCGGATGCGTGCGCGATCTGCACCGCGTGCAGCCCGACGCCGCCGCTCGCGCCGGTGATCAGCACCGTATCGGCCGGAGCGACATGACCGACGGCGACGACTGCATGGTAGGCGGTGCCGATCGCGCAGGCGGTAATGGAAGCGTCGCGAAGATCGACGCCGTCCGGCACGGCCACGACGGCGTCGGCGTCCAGCGCGACATATTCAGCGTAGCCGCCGTTGAGCGCGGTGTCGCCCAGGAACACGCTTTCAGCGCACAGCGGCTCCCGCCCGCCGCGGCAATAGCGGCAGTGGCCGCAGACATGCGCGCGCTGGGTGGTGGCGATCCGGTCGCCTTGGTGCAGTTCCCGCACCCCCGCACCTATGGCGACGACCGTGCCGGCGACCTCGTGGCCGGGGATCAACGGCATCGTGATCCCCGCCTTCAGCGTGCCGTTGCGCACGACCACGTCGTGAAAGCAGACCCCGCAATGCGCGACCCGCACGACGATCTGGCGCGGACCGGGCGCCGGGTCGGGCAGCGTCTCCAATTGCAACGCATCGGGGCCACCGGGCGCACGGATGACGATCGCCTTCACAGCAC
>JBDTFI010000241.1:0-12675 GCA_039938035.1 Acetobacteraceae bacterium
TCCTCCGCGATCCTGATGTTCCTCGCGTTCTACAGCGACGACGCGACGAAGATGGACCCGCTGTTCATCACGAACTATGCGCTGATCAACGTGATCGACTCGCTGTCGCGCACGCCCGGGGTGGGCCAGGCGAACCTGTTTTCGCGGCTGAACTACTCCATGCGGGTGTGGTTCCGCACCGACCGCCTAGTGGCGCTCAACCTGTCGCCCGCCGACGTGGTCGCGGCGATCGACGCGCAGAATATCATCGCCCCGTCCGGGCGGATCGGCGCCCGCCCAACCGGCGCGGCCGAGCCGTTCCAGTTCAATATCCAGACCAGGGGGCGCCTCGTCACGCCCGCCGAGTTCGGCGACATTGTCATCCGCGCCAACCCGGACGGCTCCATCCTGCATCTGCGCGACATCGCCGATATCCAGCTGGGCGCGCAGAACATGGATAGCGAGACGCGCCTGAACGGCAAGCCGGCGGTGCCGGTCGCGATCTATCTGGCGCCCGGGGCGAACGCGGTGAACACGTCGGCCGCCGTTCGCGCGACGCTCGCCCGCGCCGAAGCCCGCTTCCCCGCCGGGCTGCACGCGCGGGTGATGTATGACAGCACGGATTTCGTCACCCAGACCATCCGCGAGGTGATCACCACCCTGGCCGAGGCGTTCGCCCTGGTGATCGTGGTGGTGTTCCTGTTCCTGGGCAGCATCCGCGCGACCCTTATTCCGATGATCGCCGTGCCGGTGAGCCTGATCGGCACGTTCGCCGGACTACTGGCGCTCGGCTACTCGGTCAACACCGTCTCCCTGCTGGCGATGGTGCTGTCGATCGGCATCGTCGTCGACGACGCGATCGTGGTGGTCGAGAACGTCGAACGGGTGATGGAGGAGGAGCCGGACCTGCCGCCCTCGGCGGCGACCCTGAAGGCGATGACCCAGATAACCGGTCCGATCATCGCGATTTCGCTGGTGCTGCTGTCCGTGTTCGTTCCCGTGGGTTTCATCCCCGGCTTGTCAGGCACGCTGTTTCGCCAGTTCGCGGTCACCATCAGCTGCGCGATGCTGATCTCGGCGTTCAACGCGCTGACCTTGTCGCCGGCGCTGTGCGCGCTGTTCCTGCGCCCGCGCACGCGGCGCGGGCCGATCGCGGTGCTGATGCGCGGCATCGACCGGGTGCGCGACGGCTACGCCGCGACGGTGCGCCGGCTGGTACGGGTTTCGGTCCTGTCGCTGGTGGCGATCGCGGGCTTCGGCGCCGCGGCCTTGTGGCTCGCCGGGCACACGCCCACGGGGTTCCTGCCCGAGGAAGACCAGGGCGCCTACTTCATTTCGGCCCAGCTTCCCGACGGCGCCTCGGTCGAACGGAGCAGCGCGGTGGCGGCCCGCATCGAGGATATCCTGCACCGCTTCCCGGAGGTCGAGGACACGCTTTCCATCGTCGGCTTCTCCTTGCTGGACGGCGCGCAGGAGCCCAATTCCGCGTTCCTGGTCGCCAAGCTGAAACCGTTCGCGGATCGGCGGCCCGCCGCCAGTTCGGCGACGGCGCTGGTCGGCAAGACGTTCGGCGCGGTGCAGGCGATCCGCTCGGCGATGGTGTTCCCGTTCAACCTGCCGCCGATCATCGGGCTGGGGACCGGATCGGGGTTCGAATACGTGCTGGAGGCGCTGCAAGGCCAGGATCCGGTTCAGAATGGCCAGGTGGTGCGCGGCCTCGTCGCCGCGGCCAACCAGAATCCGAAGCTCGCCCGTGTGTTCTCCACCTACACGGCGTCCAACCCGTCGCTGTTTCTCGACATCGACCGCGACAAGGCCGCGGCATTGGGGGTGAGCGTCGCCGATGCGACGACCGCGTTGCAGGCGACGCTGGGCGGCATCTACGTCAACAACTTCAACCTGTACGGGCGGACCTGGCAGGTGAACATGGAGGCCGACGCCGCCGATCGCGGCGACGTCCCCGCGATCTGGCGCATCCACGTCCGCAACAAGGCGGGCGAGATGGTGCCGCTGCGCGCCATCGCCTCGCTGCGCACCGTCACCGGCCCGCAGGTCATCACGCGCTACAACAACTACCGCGCGATAAGCGTCAATGGCGGCCCGGCGCCGGGCGTATCCTCGGGCGACGCGCTGGCGGCGATGGCGGCGGTGTCGGCGAAGACGCTGCCGGCGGGCTATACCTACGAATGGACCGGCACCGCGTACCAGGAGGAACTCGCCTCGGGGCGCACCGGGCTGATCCTCGGCCTCGCGGTCCTGTTCGCCTACCTGTTCCTGGTCGGGCTGTACGAGAGCTGGGTGATCCCGATCCCGGTGCTGCTCTCGGTCGTGGTCGGCATCGCCGGTGCGTTCGCCGGCATCACCTTGGCCGGGCTGTCGGTCGATCTCTACGCGCAGATCGGGCTGGTGGTGCTGATCGCGCTGGCCGCCAAGAACGCCATCCTGATCGTCGAGTTCGCCAAGGAGCAGCGCGAGGCCGGGCTGCCGATCCGCGAGGCCGCCGTGATGGGCGCGCGCATCCGGTTCCGCGCTGTGATGATGACCTCGCTCGCGTTCATCATGGGGCTGATCCCGCTAGTCACCGCGCACGGCGCGGCGATGTTCAGCCGGCGCGACGTGGGCACCGCGGTCTTCGCCGGGATGATCGCGGCGAGTTCGATCGGCATCTTCCTGATCCCGATGTTGTACGTGACGCTCCAGGGAATGCGCGAAGGGGTGCGGGCGCGGTTCGGGAAGCGGAGCGTCGCGTGATCTACCGCTGCGCGATCGCGCGCGCGTTGGTCAGCACGGTTTCGGGCAGCCAGACGCGGGTGACGCGCCATTCGCCGCTTTGCAACTGCATCCGCAGCCGCGCCGTCCCGAGATCGACGATCACCGTGCAGGGTCCCTCCATCCATGCGCCGTGCAACCGCGCCGAACCATCATGGCGGTCCACCGCGTGCAGCGCGGCGATCACGTTCTCCGGCGTCATCGCGGCCTTCACCGCCACGGCGCGGAGGAGCCCGGCGCCGAACGGCGGGAGGTCGCCGTCGCCGTTCGCGAGATCGGCCTCGATCCCCTGGCGAACCTCCGGCCAGTCCACCAGCGCGCGCAGGGTCCGCGAATCGCCCCGCGAGACCGCGTTGTCCAACCGATAGAGCATCAGACACGGGTAGGCGATGTACGTCGCGCCGGTCAGCGTCGCGCCTGCCAGCGCCACGATCGTCCACGCCTTCGCGTCCATGCTTCGCTCCGTCGATACACGGATCAGGTCGCCCCCGAATGTGGCCCGATCGGGGAGCCCGCGGGCACGATCGGGTGAGGGGAGCGGTTTAGCCGCCCTGGCGGCGGCGACCGACCTCACCTTGCTGAGGATCACGACCGGAAGCCACGCCATGCCCCATGTCAAGCCCGAGACACCCGTGGAACAACACCTACGCGAGAGCGACGGCATGCCCGGCGAGCGCGCGGCGCTCCGTCCCGGCACCTTGCCCGCGCCGCCGCCGGACCCGCAAGCCGACGAGAACCGCACGCCGCCGCCGATCGAGGAGAGCGGCGCGGGACCCTGGGCCCGGACCATGGACCGAGGCCAGGAGGGCGTCTCACGCCGCCTGAAGCGTGGCGATAAGGTGATTGACCGCCTCCCATAACATTTCGGACTGTCCGGTCAGCCCGTTCGCCGCCGCCAGCGCGCTTTGCGCCGCCGCCCCCGAGGTTTGCGCGGCGTCGCGGACGCCGCCGATGTTGCCCGTTACTTCCCGCGTCCCGGCGGCGGCGCGCTGGACGTTGCCGGCGATCTCCTGGGTGGAGGCGCGTTGCTGCTCGACCGCGCCGGCGATGGCGGCGGCGACGCGGTCAAGCTCGGCGATGGTCTCGGTGATGCCGCGCAGCGCGGCGACCGCCTCGGACGTGACCTTCTGCATGGCGGCGATCTGGGCGGCGATCTCGTCGGTCGCCTTGGCGGTCTGGCTGGCGAGGCTCTTCACCTCGCTCGCGACCACGGCGAAGCCCTTGCCGGCGTCGCCCGCGCGCGCCGCCTCGATCGTCGCGTTCAGCGCGAGCAGGTTGGTCTGCCCGGCGATGTTGCTGATGAGGCCAACGACGTCGCCGATCTTTTGCGCCGAGCCGGCGAGGCCGCGCACCGTGCCGTCGGTGCGTTGCGCGGCTTCGTTGGCGGCGCGCGCGATCTCGGCGGCCTTGGCGACCTGGGCCGACACCTCGCTGATCGAGGTCGACAGCTCCTCCGCCGCGCCGGCCACGTTCTGCACGTTCCGCGATGACAGGTCGGCCGATCCGGCGGCGGCATCGGCCTCCAGCCCGGTTCGCTCGACCGCGTCGGCGACCTTGCGGGCGCTGTCGGTGACGCTTGCCGCGCCCGCTCCGACCGCTTCGACGACGTCGTGGACGCGGGCCTGGAAATTCTCGCCGATCGCGCGCAGGGCGGCGCGCCGGCTGTCCTTTTCCAACGTCGTGAAGATCTCGAGCAGCACTTCGATGTCGAGGCGGGCGAGCTTTTCGAGCGCGTTCACCCGGCGTGGTCCGGAGAGGTCGCGTCGGCGAAGCAGCCCCCGGCGTGGCCGCGCCGTCAGCCCGAGCGCGTCGATCAACCCGTACAGCGTCACCGCATGGCCGACGATCACGAGGGCGGGGGGAATTTCGCGCGCGTGAAAGGCGCGGACCAGACGCTCGGCGGAGCCGACGAACCCGTCGTCGAGCCGTCCGGTGGCGATCCGTGTCCAATGCGCGAGCCGCGCGTCGCGCACCGGCGAGGTGTGCAGCGCCGCGCGCATCTCCGGCCAGTCGTCGAGCCGGATGAGATCGTCGAGCAGACCGGGCAGCAGGGAGGTGGCTTCGGCGGCGTGGGCGGCGAGCAGGTCAAGGTCTTCATCGGTGACACGGAAGACGGCCCGGCGCCTGGCGTTCCCGGGATCGCGCGAGGGGGTCATGGCGGCTCCGCTGGTTCGGGCGGAGTGTGCGGACCAAAAGTAAAGGCTTCGTATCAGCCGCGCGGCGCCCCGCTACAACCGCACGGCCGAACCGGCCTCGCCGGGCACCAACGCGCCGAGAACGTCGAGCGTCGCCGCGACGCCGTCCGTCAACTCGAACAACCCACGCATCTCCGGCGTCGCGAACCCGCGCGCGATCGCCGCCTCGATCGTGGCGACCAGCGGCGCCGCCGACCCCGCGACGTCACAGAGCAGGATCGGCTTGTCGTGCAGACCGAGCTGCCGCCAAGTGATGACCTCCAGGGCCTCATCGAGCGTGCCGAGGCCGCCGGGCAACACGACGAAGGCGTCCGACAGCTCGTACATGCGCAGTTTGCGCGCGTGCATGCTGTCGGTGAGGGTAAGCTCGGTCAGTCCGGCATGGGCGACCTCGATGCGGGCCAGGAACTCGGGGATCACGCCGACCACCTCCCCGCCCGCCGCCAAGGCGGCGTCCGCCAACGCGCCCATGAGGCCAATGCGCCCGCCGCCGAACACCAGCCGCAGCCTTGCCTCCGCGAGGCCACGCCCGAGCGCGGCCGCCGCGACGCGGTAGTCGGGCGATGCCCCAAGGCGGGAGCCGCAGAAGACGGCGACGGAACGAATGGCGGTCATGCGATTCCTTGCGCGTGATTGGATTTGGTGGTGGCGCCCTGGCGTGGAGGATGCAAGATGGCCTCGCCGCTACCGTGGCGGAAAGGGAGGATCGGGGTGATCAGGAAATTTCTGCTTGTCGGGGTCGCCGCGGCGTGCGTTGCGGGCATGGCACACGCCGCCGACGCTCCGACCGGGTTGAATGTCATCGCGGCGCGCCAGGCCGGCCAGGACCTGGTGGGCGGAACGTTCACCGGCCTTTTGCAGGCCGCCAAGCAAAAAGTCCCGGACGTGAAGCCATATGCCAGCGCCGCCCATGCGCTGACGAAATGGGAGCCGCAATTCATGACGATGTTCCCTCCCGGGTCTGACCACGGCGAACATACCCGGGCGCTCCCCGCCATCTGGACCGACCGGGCCGGGTTCGAGAAGGCGGCACAAAACCTGGTGCAGCAGGCCGCTAAGCTGGAGCAGATCGCCAAATCCGGCGACCAGGCGGCGTTCGCCGAGCAGGTCCAAGCCCTGGGAGACGCCTGCGATACCTGCCACAAGCAGTTCAGGGCGAAATAGCGGCCGGACGGCTTACCGTCCCAGGACCACGAACGCCACGATCCCGCCGGCCACCGCCAGGACCGCCGCAGCCAACGCCGGACCGCGCATCCGCGGCGGCCGTACGCCGGCGGGAAGCCGTTTGTGCCCGGTGATCATCGGGGCCACGAGGTTGTGGCGTTTCACCAGTGCATAAGCCAGCACCGCGGCGACGTGGGCCAGGATCGCGATCTCGATCACGGTGAAGGTCACCGCGTGGACATGGGACAGCCAATCGCTCCACTCCGGCCCGACCCATTCGGCGAGCGGTCCCTCGACGCGGACTTCGTCATTCGCGCAGAGCCCGGTGCCGACCTGAACGGCGAGGGCGAGCAGCATCACCAGCACCATCCAGCCGCCGGCGGCGTTGTGGCCGATCCCGTGGTCCGGCTCGCGGCGGATGAAATGCCGCAGCTGCGCGAACGCGGCCCGCGGACTGGCGAGGAAATGGCTGAACCGCGCCGTCTCGCTGCCGATGAAGCCCCAGGCGAGGCGAAACAGCAGGGCGGCGAACATCGTGTAGCCGGAGACTTTGTGGGCGGCCATCCAGTCCTCCTGCTGGGTGAGCCAACTCGTGAAGACCAGCGCGACGACGGCCCAGTGAAAAATCCGGGTCGGTCCATCCCAAACACGAATCGCCAATCCATCGCGCATGTGTCGAGCCTGCCGTCCGTCCTTGAACCCGGCAAGTGATGCGACCATAACCGCCGCCGATGTCAGCCTCCGACACGCTCCGCCTGGTCGTGGCGCCGCCGCACCGCGCCGGCTGGGCCTTCATCGTGGTCGGGATCGTCCTGTTCGTGATCGGGCTGATCTTCGCGGCCTGGCTCGCCTGGATCGCCGGGCTGTTCAGCCTGTTCTGCCTCTATTTCTTCCGCGACCCGGAGCGTGTGCCGCCCGGCCGGCCCGACGCCCTGCTGGCCCCGGCCGACGGCAAGGTGGTCACGGTCGCGCCCGCCGTGCCGCCGGCGGAGCTTGGCCTGGGGCCGGAGCCCCGTTGGCGGGTCGGCATCTTCCTCTCGGTGCTGGACGTGCATGTGAACCGCGTGCCGGCCGACGGCACCGTGACGCGCATCGCCTATCGGCACGGCGCCTTCGTCAACGCCGCGCTGGACAAGGCGAGCGAGCACAACGAGCGCAACGCCGTCGCCATCCGCCTCCATGACGGCCAGGAGATCGCGGTGGTGCAGATCGCCGGCCTGATCGCGCGGCGCATCGTCTGCGACCTGCGCGAGGGTGACCCGGTCCGTGCCGGCAACCGCTTCGGCATCATCCGCTTCGGCAGCCGCACCGACCTCTATCTGCCGGCGGGGGTGCGCCCCCTGGTTGCGATCGGGCAGACCATGATCGGCGGCGAGACCGTGATCGCGGAGTTGCCCTCGTGAGCGACCCGCCGCGCCCGGACTGGGGGCGAGGCGCGCGGGTCCGGCGGCTGCGGACGCGGCTGCGTCCCCGCGCGCGACCGCGCTTCAAAGGGCCGTCCTTCAACCGCATGATCCCCAACATTCTCACCTTGATCGGGCTGTGCGCCGGCCTGACCTCGGTACGGTTCGCCCTCGACGGACGGTTCGGCGCGGCGGCTGTCGCGATCACCGTCGCCGGCGCGATCGACGGGCTGGACGGGCGGCTGGCGCGGCTCCTGAAGGCGGAGTCGCGCTTCGGGGCGGAGTTCGACAGCCTCGCCGATTTCATGGGCTTCGGCGTCGCGCCCGCCTTCGTGCTGTACCTTTGGTCGCTGCAACGCCTGGGCCCGTTCGGCTTCGTGCCGTGCCTGTTCTTCGCCGTCTGCGTGGCGCTGCGCCTCGCGCGCTTCAATGCCGCGCTGGATACCGGACCCGGCCCCGCTTACGCCTACAATTTCTTCACCGGCGTCCCTGCCCCGGCGGGCGCCGGCCTCGCCCTGCTGCCGCTATTCATCGGCCTGGAAGGGCGCGGGGTACGGGTCGATTGGCTGGTCGAGGTCGCCCGATCGCCGGCATTCTGCGCGCCGGTCCTGATCGGCGCGGGCTTCCTGTGCGTCTCCACCTTGCCGGTCTGGAGCTTCAAGAACTTCAAGGTACCGGCGGAGTACGTCCTGCCGGTGCTGCTCGGCGTCGGGCTGTTCGCCGCGGTGCTGGTCGCCGACCCGTGGGCGGCGCTGGCGGCGCTCGGGGTGATCTACATCGTGATGCTGCCGTTCAGTGTCCGCAGCTTTCACCGCCTGAAGCGTGAGGCCGAGCAGGATCCCGACGAGCCTTGACCGGCCCGCGCCGCCGGCCGTACAGCCGTGGTTGAGAAACGAATATGCGGGAGGAAGCGAGATGCGGGTAATGGCTCGGGCATGGCTGGCGGCGTTGGCGGCGGTCTGCATCGCCGGCACAGCGCGAGCCGAGACGATCCGGCTGGGCGCCATCATCCCCCTCACCGGCCCCGGCGCCGTCGTCGGCACGCAGGAGGAGCGCGGCATCCAGTTCGCCATCGATCAGGCCAACGCGAAAGGCGGCGTGGGCGGCAACAAGATCGAGGTGCTGTACGAGGACAACCAGGCCAAGCCCGACCAGTCGATCCTGAGCTTCAACAAGCTGGTCGACCTCCAGCATGTCCCGCTGATCTTCACCGGCTATTCCGGGCCGACGCTGGCGATGGCCCCGCTGGCGACCCGCAAGAAGGTTCTGATGCTCAATGCGGGCGCGCAGTCCGACAAGCTGAAAACCGCCTCGCCGTACCTGATCAACACGTTGCCCTCGACCGGCGATGAGGTGACGGTGCTCAGCAAATGGCTCATCGAGCAGGGCAAGAAGACCGCATCCGTTTTGTTCGAGAACGACGCCGCCGGCATCGGCGGGCGCGACGACTTCGTCACTGACTACAAGAAGGCGGGCGGCACCATCCTGGCGCAGGAGCCGGCGCAGTTCGGCCAGACGGACTACCGGCCGGCGCTGCTGAAACTGTCGGGCGTGAACCCCGACGTGCTGTTCGTCTCGATCACCGCCGGGATGCCGCCGCTCGCTGATCAGATCCACCAGATGGGCGCCAAGTTCCTGGTCGCCGGCACCTCGTTCTTCGCCGACCCGCAAGCGATCGCCGATCCCGCGGCGCAGGGCTTCGTGCATACCCAGGTGCAGATCGACGCACCGCCGGAACTCGCCGCCGCGTTCCAGAAGAAATACGGCGCCGACATGGATTTCTTCGCCCGCCAGTACTACAACGCCGCGCAGATCGCGCTGACCGTCCTGGACAAGCTGGCCGAAGAGAAGAAGCCCGTCACCGGCGAGGCGATGCGCGAGGCGCTGTTTCAGATCAAGACCTTCAACGGCCTGATCCCGATGACGTTCAATTCCAACACCGCGACCGTGCCGATCGCGATCAACGCGTTCAAGGACGGCAAGGACGTGCCGATCGGCACGGGCAAGGCGGAGTGACCCTCACCCGGCGCGCAAGGGCACGCCGACCTCTCCCAAAGGAAGAGGCAAGAAATCGCTTCACCTCTCCCGCCATTCGCGGGAGAGGTCGGCGCGCCTATCGCGCCGGGTGAGGGCGCTTGCTCGCCCTCCAGCTGCTCCTGAACGGCATCGTCACCGGCTGCGCCCTCGGCGTCGTCGCCGTCAGCTTCGCGCTGGTCTACGCGACGACCAAGATCTTCCACGTCGCCCATGCCGGCGTCTACACGCTCGGTGGCTACGTCGCCTGGAGCCTTGCCGTCCGCGGCGTTCCCGACCCGCTCGCGCTGGTCCTCGCGATGGCGGTCTGCACGGCACTCGGTGCGCTGATCCAGCACCAATTGTATGGCCGGCTGGAGCGGCGGGGCGCGACGCATCTCGGTATTCTGATCGCCTCGCTCGGCGCGCTGGCGGTGATCCAGAACCTGATCGCCGCGGTCTACTCTGCGAACATCCTGCAATTCCCCAGCGCCTGGGCCTCGCGCACGTTCGGCTTCGGCGGCCTCCGGCTCAGCGCGGCGCAAATCGCGACCCTGGTCATCAGCCTGATTGCGGTTGCCGCGGTGCTGTGGTTCGCGCGGGCGACGATCCTCGGCAAACGCATCCGCGCCGTCGCCTCGAACCCGTTCCTCGCCGAGATCACCCGCCTCGAACCACGCACGGTGCATGTCTACGTCGTCGCCATCGCCTCCGCCGTCGTGTGCCTGCCTGGCGTACTGGTGCCGTTCGACCTCGGCTTGCAGCCCTATGGCGGGATCACCCCGCTGCTGACCGCGACGATCGCGATGATCGCAGGCGGTATCGGCAGCCTCGGGGGCGCCTTCGTGCTGTCAGTTGTGATCGTCGTGCTGCAGAACCTGTCGCTGCTGGTGATGCCCGGCGAGTGGAGCATCGGCGTGACCTTCTTCATCTTCGTGATCTTCATGCTGTTCCGCCCGCGCGGTCTGTTCGCCAACGCCTGAGCCAAGGGGGCATAGATGGACTTCTTCGCCTCCTACGTCGTGCTCGCCGAGATCTACGTCCTGCTGGCGTTGTCCACGAACCTGCTGGTCGGCGTGGTCGGCATCTTCTCCGTCAGCCAGGCGGCGGTATTCGGCGTCGGCGCCTACATCGTGAGCGACTTCCTGCTCACCGACACGATGGGGTTCCTGCCGGCGACGGCCATCGCGATCGTTGCCTGCGTCGTTCTGAACATCCTGACGACCTTGCCAAGCCTGCGCGTCGCCGGCGACTATTTCGTCGTCACGTCCTTCGGCATCCAGCTTCTCGCGACGGCGGGCTTCACCAACTGGACCGAGGGCACTGGCGGCGCCAACGGCCTGCCCGGCATTCCCCCGGCCGAATTGTTCGGCTTCCAGCTCGCCACCACGCTGCAATACCTCGAACTGAGCACGATCGCCGCCGTGCTCGGCTGCCTGTGCTTCTGGCTGGTGATGCGTGCCCCGTTCGGGCGGCTGTTGCGCGCGATCCGCGAGGACGAACTGGCCGTCGCCGCCGCCGGCAAGGGCGTGCTGCACGCCAAGGTGTCCGCCGCCGCGCTGGCCGGCGCCTACGCCGGCGTGGCGGGCGGGCTGTATGCGACGTTCATGAGCTTCATCGACCCGTCGTCCTTCGACCTCGACGCCTCCATCCTGCTGCTCAGCATGGTGGTGCTCGGCGGGATGCGGACGTTGTCGGGCTCGATCATCGGGCCATTCCTGCTGCTCGCGCTGCCGCAGGTGCTGACGCTGGTGGCGCTGCCCACCTCGGTCGCGGCGGCGTTCCGCCAGTTGATCTACGGGGTGCTGCTGATCGCCTTCATGTTGTTCCGCCCGCAAGGACTGGCCGGGGAGCGGTTGTGAGCTACCTCGCCGTCGCCGGCGTCGCGGTCAATTTCGGCGGCTTGCAGGCGCTGACGGACACCAGCTTCATGGTCGAGCAGGGACGCATCACCTGCCTGGTCGGCCCGAACGGGGCCGGCAAGACGACCATCTTCAACGTCGTCACCGGCTTCCTCCGCCCGGCCGCCGGCAGCGTCACGTTCCAGGGGCAACCGCTTGTCGGGCTGCGCCCGCAGGCGATCGTGCGAGCGGGCATCGCGCGCACGTTCCAGAACCTGCGCCTCTTCGTCGATCTGACCGCGCTCGACAACGTGGTGATCGCGTTGCCTGCGCAGTTCGCCGAGGAGCCGCTGGGCGCCATCTTTCGCCCGCTGCACACCGCACGCATGCAGGCGCGAAGGCGCGAAGAGGCGCGCGCCGTTCTCGCCCAGGTGGGTCTGGCCGAGCGCGCCAATGAGGTGGTGCGGAACCTCTCCTACGGCGAGCAGAAACTGCTGACCGTCGCGCGCGTGCTCGCGACAGGCGCGGAGTTGCTGCTGTTGGACGAGCCGGCCTCGGGCCTCGCCGCCGGGGCGCTCGATCGGGTGATGGCGCTGCTGCGGACCTTGCAGGATAGCGGCAAGACGCTGCTGGTGGTCGAACACAACACCCGCGTCGTGCAGAAGATCGCCGACGAGGTGCTGTTCCTGCACCAGGGGCAGCTGCTGGCCCAGGGCGCGCCGGATCGCATCATCGCCGACCCGAAGCTCGCCGAGATCTATTTCGGTGGCGCGTTGTGATGCCGACCCACCGCGGGCATGACGGGATATCGGGACCCGGCATGAGCCTCGAACTATCTGGCCTCACCGCCGGGTACGGCGCGAAGACCGTGATCTCCGACGTGAGCTTCGCACTGGAGCCGGGCCGCATCCTGACCCTGCTGGGCCACAACGGCGCCGGCAAGACGACGACATTGCGCACCGTGATGGGTCTGCTGGTGGCCCGCGCCGGGGAGGTTCGGTTCGAGGGCCGCGTGCTGGGACGGATGCGCGTCGCCGAGCGCGTCGGGCTGGGCCTGCGGTTGCTGCCCGAGGGGCGCGGCATCTTCCCCGACCTGACGGTCGCCGAGAACATCGACGTCGTCGCGGCACGCAACGTCGGCGCGCACGCGATGTTCGCGCAAGCCGACATCTATCGGCTGTTCCCCATGCTGGACGAACGCCGCACGACGCGCGCCGGCAGCATGAGCGGCGGCCAGCAGCAGATGTTGGCGTTCGGCCTGTCGATCCTCGGCACCCCGCGCTGCCTGATGCTCGACGAGCCCTCGATCGG
>JBDTFI010000242.1:0-3230 GCA_039938035.1 Acetobacteraceae bacterium
ACCTGGTCCACCTGCCGGCCACCGCCCTGATCGCCCACACGCTCGGCTACGACCGCCCCTGGCTCTTCGTCCCCGCCGCCCTGGCCGCCTCCATCGCCGCCGGCCTGATCGCCCGGGCCTGGGTGGAGAAGCCGTTGCTGAGGGTGCTGCGGGGGGGAGGCCATGGCTCCGCGGCGGGACGGCCAGTTTAACCGCGGCGTTCGATTCTGGACGGATATGCCCCCAAAGCTCCGTCATGGCCGGGCGTAATACCAGCCGCCTGAAGATCTGACTCTCGGGGGATTCCCAAGGGGCCGAGACTGTGAGTCGATGCACGATCGTTGATTCGGGAGCGATCGGCATGTCGTCGGCGATTGAGATTATTCGCTTGGATTTGACCGCGGCGCGGTTGCGCGCGGCGGGGCGCCAGGCGCTCGATAACAGGATGGCCCGGCGAATACTGGCCATGGCCATGGTGCTTGAAGGGCATTCACGTCAAGTGGCGGCCCAGGCTGGAGCCATGGATCGTCAGACCTTGCGCGACTGGGTGCATCGCTACAACGCCCACGGCCTGGACGGCCTGTCCGATCAGCCTCGATCTGGGCGCAGGCCTCGGCTGAGCGAGGCTCAACTGGCCGAGGTGGCCCAGTGGGTTATCGAGGGGCCGGACCCGAAGGTTGACGGCGTGGTGCGTTGGCGCTGCATGGACCTGCGGGATCGCATCGCCGCCCGGTTCGGGGTCGAGTTGCATGAGCGGACGATCGGCAAGCTGTTGGACAAACTCGGCTTCGCCAGCCTGTCGCCGCGCCCTGTGCACCCTCAGAGCGATCTGGGCGCGCAGGAGGCATTTAAAAAAACTTCGCCACGCTCGCGCGGGCCGCGATCCCGCCAAGGCTCGCCGGCCGCCCCATCGAGATCTGGTTCCAGGATGAAGCCCGGGTTGGCCAGCAAGGCACGCTGACCCGCCTCTGGGCCAAGCGGGGCACGCGTCCCCGGATCAAGCGCGACCACCGCTTCACCTGGGCCTATCTGTTCGGCGCCATCTGTCCGGCGCGCGGCGTGGGCGCGGCCCTGGTCATGCCGTGGGTCAATGTCGAGGCCATGAACCTGCATCTGGCCGAGATCAGCCAGGCCGTCAGCCCCGGAGCCATCGCCCTCCTGGTTCTCGACGGCGCCGGCTGGCACACCTCGCCCAAGCTCGTCCAACCCGACAACATCGTCCTGCTTCGCCTTCCGCCCTATGCACCAGAACTGAACCCAACCGAGAACGTCTGGCAGTACCTGCGCGGAAACTGGCTCGCCCATAGCGTCTGGGAAAACTACGACGCCATCCTGGCCGCCTGCTGTGACGCCTGGAACGCCCTCACCGCAAAACCCCAACTCATCACCTCCATTGGAAATCGCCAATGGGCACAGGTCATAATTTAGGGCGGCTGGTATCACACCGTTCATTCGCACAGTTTGCTGCACATACGGGAGTCGTCCTCTTACCCACGCCCCATCATCTCGAGCCACGCGATGACAGCGCCGCCAGCCAGAGCGAGAAAGGACACCAGGGTCATGACCGCCACCGGTGGCACAGGTGTACGGTATCCTTCGTCCATGCCGGACGCCGCGGCGCCAACCTGACCAACATGTGTAGCAACGCCCTTCACCTCATCTCCCGCATGCACGTGCGCCCGTGGGTGCTCTCTCGTGTCGGCCCGGCGGACGGACATCATTCCGTGCTTCAGGTGGTTGGCCACGAGCCACCAATTTATCGGATAGGCGACGATGAAGCCAACGAGGAGCGCCATCGACATCACGAACCAGAATACGGGCGAAGCCGGGCTCGCCGCCGCCGATCCGAGCTCCGATTTCAGGATCATCATGGTCGGCACCATGCCAGCCATGAGCAGATTCATCGACACCAGTTCGGGAATGAAGGTGCGCGAGAGTGAGCGCTTATAGGAGCCACCCGCCGCGGCGCGCATAAACAGCGCCTGGAAGATCGTCCAGCCGAACGCAAAACCGAGCAGGTATTCCAGCAGCACTTCGCCAGGACCGTGCAGCGCAAAGATGCTGGAAATCACGGCTCCTACGAGAATACCGAGGCCGTCGCCCGCCACGCAGTGCATGGTCGATCCGAGCACTTGACGCCATCGCGCGGCAACATAGCGCTCATGGAGTCCACGCAGCGGTTCCCGGCATCCCAGCACATACAGGAATGCGCCGAACGGTCCGGTGTAGGCGGTCAAGAGAATAAAGCCCCACTTCAATACGAGCGATCCCGGAGTGGAACGTATGTCGATCGCGACGAATGCAACCGCCATCACCGTCAGCAGAAACCAGAGCAGCATGACCCCGTTTATCATCGGCGTTCACGGCGGCAGGTGGAACGTGTCCGCTGTGGCGAGACCTCGGCGCGCCTTTCGTCAAGCCTGCCAATAGCAACAGAACGGTCCATCGCCGCCGTTCTCCTAAAGCTTCAGCGTGCGCAAACGCAGCGCGTTCGCGATGACAGAGACGGAACTGAGAGACATCGCCAACGCGGCGACGATGGGGCTAAGGAGCATCCCGAATGCGGGGTAGAGTACGCCGGCGGCGATCGGGATTCCGATGGCGTTGTAGGCGAACGCGAAAACCAGATTTTGCCGGATATTGTTCATGGTGGCTCGGCTCAGAACGATGGCCCGCGCAATGCCCGCCAGGTCCCCTTTCACCAAAGTGATCCCTGCGCTCTGGATCGCGACTTCGGTCCCTGTTCCCATGGCGATACCCACGGCAGCCTCGGCCAGGGCGGGCGCGTCGTTCACGCCGTCCCCAGCCATGGCGACGACACGCCCTTCGGCGGTGAGCTTTTTGACGATGCGGTGCTTGTCCTGCGGCAGGACATCGGCTTCGACCTCCTTGATGCCGAGCTTGCGCGCCACCGCTTCGGCCGTCGTCTTGTTATCGCCGGTCAGCATCACGATACGGATGCCGTCCTTCCGCAGGGTGTCGAGGGCTGCTTGGGTGGTCGATTTGATCGGGTCGGCAATCGCGATCACACCGCCGGGCTTGCCGTCTAAAGCCAGATAGAGTGCGGTTGCACCGTCGCCGCGAAGTTCATCGGCCCTCTTCTCAAGGTCGCCAAGTGCGACCCCAAGATCAGCCATCAGATTGGCATTGCCTAAGGCCACGGACCGACCGCTGACCTTGCCGGTCACCCCCTTGCCGGTGACCGACGCGAAGTCGGTCGGGTCCTGGATGGAAGCCTTCTTGTCACCTGC
>JBDTFI010000243.1:0-3187 GCA_039938035.1 Acetobacteraceae bacterium
GGCTGCGCCTTCGGGATCGACATGCACCTGCCATCTGGGATGCGATACTGGCAGCCCGGTAAAAGCTGACAGTACCCGACATCCGCATCCACGTGCTCTTGTCCTTCAGGCTATTTGCACCAGAGCCAAGCCGACGGTCACGACGGCGCCGACGGACAGCACCGCCCACATCATGCCGGGGACGGATCCCTCCGCCAGCACGATGCGCGCTCGTCGGGCCTGTGTCAGTTGGTTGAGCTGCGTGATGATCGTCGAAAACAATGCGACGGCACGCGCATCGACGGGATGCACGGCGAGCGCCGCAGCGTATAGCTCGTTTATCGCGCCGGTGCCGATCGGACTCAGCCCGCCGCGCGCCATCGCCGGCCAGTCGTCCTCGATCACCGCGTGGATGTAGATATCGAGTCGGTCACGGAGCGGTGCCCCGGCTTCGGCACCTAGCCCGTCCGAGAGGCGGAACAACGTGGTGGTGATGCCCGCCTCCTGCGCGACCGCGCTTTCGGCATCGTGAAACTTCTCCCACACCACGATCACCGCGAAACCCAGGAGGACGGCGTACACGACACCCAGCACCGCGAATTTGAAACCGGCGACTTCGTTGTTCGTCGCCAGTCGTTCCAGGCCAACGGTGCGGCGCACGACAGCAGGGCCGAACATCGCGACGACGGTGGGGATTGCGACCACGACGACCGCCGACGCCCACAGCGGCATCGCCGCGAGGCGAAGTGCCAGATTCATTCCGGACCATGGCCCGGATGAACCCGGCGATCAAGCCGGGACGCGAGCGGGCTAGTAGCGTGGTGGCGGGTAATAGCCCGGTGGCGGCTGCTGGTAGTATTGCGGCTGTTGATAGTACTGCGGCGGCTGCGGCGTGGTGGCCGCCCCGCCGATCGCGCCGACACCGCCGCCGATCAGCGCCCCGACCGCGGCGCCACGTCCGCCACCGGCGATACCGCCGATGGCGGCACCGGTGCCGGCGCCGAGCAACGCCCCGCCCGCCGCGCGTTGGCCGGGATCATACGGGTCGGTGCAGGCGGTGAGCGACAGCGCGGCCATGATTACGGCTGCCGGCGCGAGAAGTCGCGTCCTGGGAAGCATCAAACGCCCTTTCCTGTCGGTCCGGCGAGCCGCCGGATTGGGGTTAGCGGAAACTGAACGTTACACTCGGCGAGCCATAGTAGACCGGCGGTGGCGCGTAATAGGCCGGCGGCGGCCGATAGTAGACGGGCGGCGGCGCATAATAGCGCGGCGCGTAATATGGCGCGACATAGGCTTGGCGCGAGTGTCCGTGCCAATCCCCATGCCCTCCACGGTGCCAATCGTTCCGGTCCGCCCGTGCCGGCGACGCCGCAATGGTCAGGAATGCTCCGGCGACACCAAGGGCAAGGCCGCTTGCTCGTAAGATTCGCATCAAGGATCCTCCGTTCAGACCTTCTGGATTGAACACCCCGATCGTGGCGTCACCTGGGCAGGGCGTGGTCTTTTCATGGTGCGGGAGTGGCCAGCCCACTGGCGGCGGCGCTATGGTGGATCAGGGGAGGGCCCGTCATGATCCAATCTCTCGGCTATGTCGCGTTCGGCGCCACCGACCTTAATGAGTGGTCGGACTTCGCGACCCGCATCCTCGGGATGCAGCCGATCGAGCGCGGCGCCGCCAGCCGCGCCTTCCGTATGGACGACCGGGCGCAGCGCCTGGTGATCGACCGCGCGCAACCGGAGGGCGCCCGCACGTTTGGCTGGGAGGTCGCCGATGCAACCGCCCTCGACGATCTCGCGGCCCGGCTCGACCTCGCCGGTGTCGCGGCCAGCCACGAGCCGGCCGCTCTGGCCGATCAACGTGGCGTGCGCGACCTGATCGCCTTCGCCGATCCCGCCGGCAATCGGCTGGAGGCGTTCTGGGGGGCGGCGGTGGACGTCGCGCCGTTCCGTCCCGGGCGCTCGATCTCCGGTTTCCGCACCGGTCCGCTCGGCATGGGCCACGCCGTGTTGACCGTGCCGCGCATCGACGACATGCTTGTCTTCTATTGCGACGTGCTCGGGTTCAAGGTCACCGACTATATCCTGACGCCGTTCCGCGCCTTCTTCCTGCACGTCAATCCCCGCCATCACAGTCTCGCGCTGATCGAGGCCGGCACGCACGGGATGCATCACCTGATGGTGGAGCTGTATTCGTTCGACGACGTGGGCCAGGGCTACGACATCGCGTTGGGCGAACCGGAGCGGATCGCGACCACCCTGGGGCGGCATCCTAACGATCTCGTGACCTCGTTCTATCTGCGCTCCCCGTCCGGCTTCATGGTCGAGTACGGCTGGGGCGGGCGTGACGTGGACGATGCCACCTGGCGGGCCGGCGAGGTCACGGTCGGCCCGAGCCTCTGGGGTCATGACCGCGCATGGCTACCCGCCGAACAACGCGACGCGGCACGGCGGATGCGCCTCGCCGCCGCCGCCGAAGGCCATCGGGCGCCGGTTCAGGTGGTAGATGGGAACTATCAGCGCCTGTCCGGCGTGTGCCCGTGGTGGGACGCCGCGACCGGCGCCAACGCGTCGTGAGCTTGCCGGGGACGACCCGGCTGATAGACTGTCGAGGTCCCGCCGGCGCGCCACGCCCGGCAGCGGCACGCCGCCAGTCCCAGCAAGAAGGATCAGGCCGTGGCCAATGAGAAAACGCAGAACGTTCAGGATGTTTTCCTGAACCATGTGCGGAAGAACAAGACGCCGGTGACCGTGTTCCTGGTGAATGGCGTCAAACTGCAGGGGATCATCACGTGGTTCGACAATTTCTCGGTCCTGCTGCGCCGTGACGGGCATACGCAGCTTGTCTATAAGCACGCGATCAGTACCGTGATGCCGGGTGCGCCGATCCAGCTGTTCGACCCGACCCGGGCCGAGCCGGGGGCGCACGCCGAGGCGACGCAAGCCCCATCGCGGGAGGTGACCGCTGGGGTCGACGCTTAGCGGAGCGGGCCCATCCGGCGGCCCCACCCAGGCCGCCGTCATCCTCCCCTGGGAACGGCCGCATGGGAAGGCGCGGCACGATCATGCGCGGGCGGCGGACGCACGGCTCGCCGAAGCGGTCGGGCTCGCCGCCTCCATCGGCCTCGTCGTCGTCCACACCGCGATCGTCCCGTTGCGCGGCCGCCGACCCGCCACTCTTCTGGGGGAAGGCCAGATAGAGACCCAGAAG
>JBDTFI010000244.1:0-6944 GCA_039938035.1 Acetobacteraceae bacterium
CGACCTGTACGCTGAGACGCCTGATCCGAAGCGGCCGGTGGTGTGCTTCGACGAAAGCCCAACTCAGCTCATCGGCGAAGTGCGGCAGCCGATCCCGGCCGCACCAGGCCGACGGCGGCGCTACGACGTCGGGGCTATAGGGCGGGAGAAAGATCAAGAGGGCGCCGGCCGCTCTGATCGCGCACCGCACGGCGGCGGCCCCCGCCTTCGCAGGGGCAGGCTCTTGTGACTGCTGAGATTGTCCATCACCACCACGTCGCCACGCCGTAGGGTTGGCGCCAGGAAACGGGTCACCCAGGCCAAGAAGCTGACAGCGTTGATCGGCCGGTCGAACACGCAAGGGGCAATGATCTCGTCACATCGCAGACCGGCCACGAAGGTCAGCGTTTTCCAATGGTCATGCGGAACCTTGGCGACTAGCCGCTGACCAATCGGGCAGCGTCCATGCAAGCGGGTCATGTTCGTCTTGGCCCATAGCCTGCCCCAGACTTGATCCGGGGTCTCATCGATGAAGATCAGCGCTTCGCATCAACCTTGCCCTGCAACCGTTTCCACTGCTCCCGACGCCGCGCGACGTCACGGCGGTCCTGCTCGCTGGCGTGCAGAGTTTTTTTAAAGCTGAGGCCGGCGCGATCGAGGAAATGCCACACGGCGTAGTAGCTGACCTCGACCTTACGTTCGTGCAGTTCCGCCAGCAGTTCCAGGCCGGTGATATCCGGCTTCTCCGCCAACCGCTGACGGATCCACTCGCCCTCTTCAGCAAGCGCAAACCGCTTCTTGCCGCCCATCGGCAAGGCCGCTGGGCGGCCTGATTGCTCGGCCCGGCTAACCCAGCGGATCGCCGTGGAGATGCTCACCTGGTAATGGTCAGCGGCGGCGCGCCGGCTCATCCCCGATGCTACCGCCGCAACAACGCGTTCACGCAAATCCAAAGAATAAGGAGCACCCATGGACGCTGGCCTCCGGCTCCCAGCCAGCATCTTCAATCAGAATGCTGGCCAAGCCGGAATCCCAAAAGCGACTCGACTTAAAGAAATCGTGCTCTAGCGCCCTGATCCGCCGCCTGCCATTTGCCACCAGAACACACCAGTTTCAGATTGAACAGATACCATCGTGATTGCGAGCCGAAGGCGAAGCAATCCAGCCACCGCCTCGCGCGTCCCACTGGATTGCCTCGCCTTCGGCTCGCAATGACGCGGCGCTTGTTCGCGCCTCCGCTTCAATTTGGTCCAAGTACGCTCTAGCGACCCACCGTCGCATCGATCCGGGCCAAGAGTTCGGCGGAAAGCGGGCCAGCTTCGGCCGCCTCGACGCATTCGGCCAGTTCCCGGCGGTTCTTTACGCCGAGCACGAGCGTGTCGATGTCGAGCATCATTGCGTAGCGATGCGCGAGGGCTGCCGGTGTCACGCCAAGCTCCGCGCAGAGGCGCCGGAACCCGGTGGCGCGGGCATAGTCGCGCATCTCCGCATGATCCGCCGGTAACGGCCGGTCGATCGCGCTCGTCAGCGCGCCGGCCTGGACCGCGCGGATGCCCATGACGCCGACGCCATTTGCCCGCGCCGCTGCTATCACCGCGCGCGGTTTTGTCGGGCCGTCGAAGAATTTCAGGCTGCCCGGCGAATCAAGGATGTTGGCGATGCATTGCACGGCGGCCGGGGCAGGCTGCTCGCCGAGCAACCGGATGATCGTGTCGGGGTGGCCGATGCCGGTCAGGCCCCAGGCACCGATGAGCCCCTCGGCGACGAGCCGCTGAAGAACCGGCCGGACATGGTCGACGAACGTCGCATAAGGCGTGAGGCGGTTCCCCGCACCGGGGCGGGCGGCGATGAATGCCTCATCGGGCACGACGTTGGAGTGCAGGAAGAACAGGTCGAGGCGGGTCAGGCGCAGGCGCCGCAGGCTGTCCTCGATCGATTTCCGCAGCGTCGATTCGATCTCCGCCGGCCTGGCGTCGCCGAGATTGCACTTGCTGGTGACGCGGACGCCGTGCGGCAGCGTGCCGGAGAAGGCGGCGCCGACGACCTCCTCGGCCTTGCCGTCGCCATACCGGGGCGCGAGGTCGAGCAAGGTGATCCCGGCGGCGACGGCGGCGTGGACCGTCGCGACACATTCCTCGAACGTCGTCTTTCCCCACAGCATCCCCAGTCCGCCGCCCCCCAAGGTAAGGACGGAGACGGGGGGAAGCCGGCCGAAGCTGTGTTCGCGCATGAAGACGATTCCTTCAGGCCGCCACGCCAAGGCGGTGCGAGAACACGGTCTCCGCGCTGGTGATGAACTCCAGCAGACATGCCCGGCCCTCCTCGGTATGGCGCCGCGCCCGCAGGATCGCGTTGCCGACATCCGCCGGGTCTTCCACCCGCTCACTCCAGCCACCGAGGTCGCGGGCGATGTTGGCATAGTTTCCACCGATATCACGGGTACGGTGACGCTCGTGCGACAGCTTCATGTGCGAGGTCTCGATCGCCATCGTCGCATTGTTCAGCACGATGGTCAGGATCGGCGCGTCGCAGCGCACGGCGGTCTCGAAATCCAGGCCGGTCATGCCGAAGGCGGCATCGCCCATGAAGTTGACGCAGAATTTGTCGGGTGCGGCGATCTTGGCGCCGATCGTCAGGCCGAGGCCGGTGCCGAGCTGATGTGACTTCCCCCAGCCCAGATAGCCGCGCGGTCGTGTTGCCTTGTAGAAGGCGAGCAGCTGATCGCGCGGGCTGCCGGAATCATGCGTCACGATGGCGCCGGCGGGATCGACGACGCGCATGAACTCGGCCATCACGCGGTACGGGTTGATCGGGGCCTCCACCGATCCCAGCCTGCTCGCCCAGCGCGCGAGCCACGCCGTCCGGTGCCCGGCGATTTCCGCCTCCGGAGAGCGGTTCAAGGTGCGACGGCCCAGCCGATCCTTCACCGCGGCAATCAGATGGCGGATCGTCAGCGCCGCGTCGCCCAGCAGCGCGACCTCGGTCGCGTAGCTCTTGTGCAGGTCGCGCGCATCATTGGTCGCGTGAATGATCCGCATTCCGGCCGGCAGCAGCGGCGTGGTCAGCTGATGACGGTTCAGCCCGCAGCCGATCGCCAGCACCAGGTCGGTGCGTTCGTGCAGGAAATGCCGGCCCTGCCCGGTGAACACGTTGCCGCCCGACCCGAGCGCCAGTGCGTGGTCCTCGGGAAACGCGCTCTTGCCGTCTACGCTCGTCATCACCGGAGCTTGCAGAAGCTCGGCGAGGCGCACCAGATCGTCGGCGGCTTCGGCGTACAGCACGCCTTGGCCAGCGAGAATGAGCGGGCACGCCGCACCCACCAGCAGCCGTGCCGCCGCCTCCACGTCGTCGGGATCGGGGGCGGATCGGGTCGGGCGCACCGGCTGGTAGTCGAGCACGCCGACATCGAGATCGACGACGTCGCGCGGCACCTCCACCATCACCGGGCCGAGGCGGCCGTTCTTCAGCGCGCTGAACGCGCGCCGCATCACCGCCGGAACATGCTCGGGCAAGACGATGTCCTCGACTGACTTGGTGACCGAGGCGTAGGTCCGAGTGGATTTGAACATGGGAAAGACCTGCGCGGCATCGCGCGCATGGCCGAGCGGCAGGAACAGGATCGGCGCGGAATCGGAGAACGCCGTCGCGACGCCGGCGAAGGCGTTCTCGGCGCCGGGTCCGTACTGCATCGCGAAGACGCCGACCGGCTTGCCGTTGGTGACGCGGGTAAAGCCGTCCGCCATGTCGACGCCGACCCGCTCCTGACGACAGACGATTGGACGCAGCCCGGCCGCCACGGCCCGCTCGATCAAAGGAGTCGTTGGGTAGCAAAAGAGCGTGGACACGCCCTCGCGCTTGAGGATTTCCACGATGGCTTCGCCGGCCTGCATCGATTTGCCTCCTGTCACAGCCACTTCTCCACCTCATGGCGCTGCACCTTGCCGGTGCTGCGTCGAGGCAGCGCGTCGAGCGCGACAAAATGCGCCTCTTTCGGCCGCTTGTAACCGGCGAGGTGCGACCGACACAGCGCGTCCATCGCGGCGACACTCAGGCCGGGCTCCCGGCCGTCGACGAAGGCCACAGTCCCCCCTCCCCTTGTGGGAGGGGGTAGGGGGAGGGGGCAGCCGCTGCGCGACACTGCATCAGAAGGGCACGCCGTCCAAAGTCCCCATCCTGCCTTCGGCATAGTCCCGCTTGGCCTGCGCGAGACGCTCCGGCGTATCCATCACCAAGGGGCCGGAGAACAGGAACGGCCCCTCGACCGGCGCCCCGCCGAGCAGCGCGACATCGGCAGGCCCGTCTTTTGTCGCCGTCACGGTGAGACGCGATCCCTGGGTCAGCACCGCGATCGCGCCGGACCCAAGCGGCGTGTCCACGTCGATGGCGCCGTCCAGGACGTACAGCCCGAGTTCAAGCGTCGGATCGACGGAGAGCGTGGACGTCGCGCCGGCGTCGAGCCGGATATGCGCGAAGAGAGTTGGGCTGGTAAGCACCATCGGCCCCTCAACATCGTCCACGCGCCCGGCGATGACCCGCACCCGCACCCCGGCGCCCGTGATCTCCGGGATGTCGGCCGCCCGGATCGACGCATAGGCCGGCTCCGTGCGTTTCAGCGCCGGCGGCAAGCTGGTCCAGAGTTGCAGGCCGTGACGCCCCCCAAACGGCTGCTCGGCGTGCAGGATGCCCCGGCCCGCCCGGATCCACTGCGCGTCGCCGGCGCCAAGTCGATCCGTGAAGCCCAGGCTGTCGCGATGCTCCATCCCGCCTTCGAGAAGGTAGCTCAGAACCTCGATGCCGGCGTGCGGATGCGGGCGGTCGCCGATGCCGCGCTTGCTCCGGTGGCGGTAGTGGTCGATGAATATGAATGGGCCGAGCGACTGCCGGGCCGGCAGCGGGAGCCCCCGCCACAACAGCATGTCGCCGTCATCGATGATGCGCTGGGCTGGCAGGACAGTCGCGATGCCGCGTTCCATGGGGCCGCTCCTGGGAGAACTTTCATGCGCCTTGACGCCATTGCTATCGGCACCTCGCCCCCGGACGATATCAACGTCGTCGTCGAGGTCCCGATCGGCGGTGAGCCGATCAAGTACGAGATGGACAAGGAAGCCGGCACCTTGGTCGTCGACCGCTTCCTTCATACGCCGATGCGCTATCCGGGCAACTATGGCTTCGTGCCGCACACGCTTTCGGAAGACGGCGATCCGATCGACGTCCTCGTCGCGAATACGCGCCCGATCTTCCCCGGCGCCGTAATCAACGTCCGCCCGATCGGCGTCTTGAAGATGGAGGACGACGCCGGGCGCGACGAGAAGATCATCGCGGTGCCCTCGCCCAAGCTGACCAAGCGCTATTTGAACGTGCGTAACTACACCGACCTGCCGGAGATCACGATCGAGCAGATCCAGCACTTCTTCGAGCACTACAAGGATCTGGAAACGGGCAAATGGGTGAAGATGGCGGGTTGGGGGGACGCGGAGGAGGCAAGGCGGCTCATCATGGAGGCGATCGCACGGGGAAGGGTGTGACGGTCACGCACCCGGGCGCGGCACGGGAGCCGCGATGCTTTCGATCATGACGTTGATGCAGGCGGGCTTGCCGCTGTCGAGCGCGCGTTCTATCGCGCCCGGCAGATCGGACGGTGCCTCCACCAGCTCGCCGTGTCCGCCGAGAGCCGCGGCCACTAAATCGTAACGCACCGGCAGCAAATCACAGCCATGCGCCCGGTCAGGGCCGTAGTCGCGCACCTGGAGGTTGTACTCCGCGTTCCAGCGCGCATCGGTGCCGACCACGGCGACGAACGGCAGATTTCGTCGCGCCGCCGTCTCGAACTCCGCCATGTGGAAACCGAACGTGCCGTCGCCCAGCACCGCGAACACGGGTGCCTTCGGCTCCACGAGCCGCGCGGCGAGCGCGAAAGGAAGCGAGGCGCCGATCGACCCGCCCACGCCGTTGATGAGGCGCCGGGGCGCGCGGAGCATGGCCTGGCCCCATTGGGCGAACTCGCCGCCGTCGCAGATCAGCACCGTGTCGGGATCGCCTTCGACGAAGGGTTTCAGCGCGCGGAACACCGCCGCCGGGTGCAGCTTGCCCGGCGTGCGCGATCCGAGCGCCGCCCACGCGGCCGGTCGGTCGGCCAGCAACGCGTTCACTCTGTCGAACCATGCGACGCCCGGGTGGTCGCGTTCGCCAGCACGGCGGATCAGCGCCTCGGCGGCGGGACGGGTGTCGGCGACGCATCCCAGAAGCAGCCGGGAGCGCAGCGCCGTCGCGGCGCGTCCCACGAGCGCGCCGTCGGGGTCGATGACCACCCACTCGCAGCCGGCGTCGAACGCCGGCGGCTCGCCGAAGCGCAGCGTGAAGTCGAGCGCCTTGCCGAGGAGAACGACCAGGTCGGCTTGGCGGATAACCTCGGAGAAGGCGCCCAGGGTGGCATCGTTCGGACCGCGCGGACTCTCCATGATGCAGGCGGGAACCATCACCGCCTCACTCAGGCGCGCCAGCAGCCGGCCAGTCGGGTTGGCGAGAAGCGGGCCGGCGATGATCAGCGGGCGTTCGGCGGCGGCGATGATGCCCAGGATCGCATCGGCCACCTCGGTGCCGAGCGTCATCGGCCGGGCAAAAAAATCCGTGGGATCGGGGACGTGCACGGAATCCGCATCCACGTCCGCGTCCAGGAAGTCGGAGGGAAGGCTCACATGCACCGGGCCGGGGCGGCCGGACTTGGCGAGGCGGAACGCCGTCGCGACATCGGCGCCGAGGGTTGCGGTCGCTTGCGCGGTCCACGACGCCTTCGCGACCGGCGCGGCCATCTCCGCCTGGCGCAGCTCTTGGAAGCCGCCGCGTCCGAGCTCTCCCGTCGCCGTATGGCCGGACAGGAGCACCAGCGGGGATTCCTGGCCGAGCGCGGTGAACAGCGCGGCGGTCGCATTGGCGTGGCCGGGGCCGCCGGTGACCATCGCGATGCC
>JBDTFI010000245.1:0-9645 GCA_039938035.1 Acetobacteraceae bacterium
CGCGCACTTCGCCCACGTTCGGCAACCCCCGCAGCGTCTCCAGCCCGGTCAGCAGGCGCTTGCCCATCACCGCGGCGCGCTCCACCAGGCCGTCGCGCTCCATCACCTCGATATTGGCGAGACCCACAGCGCAACAGGTCGGATGACCGGAGTAGGTGGCCGCGTGCATGTAGCGTTCGGCCGCGGGTGCCTCCTCCAGCGCCTGATGGACCTGGCGCGACAGGATGATGCCGCCGAGCGGCAGATAGCCGCTGGTGACGCCCTTTGCGAAGCTCACGATGTCGGGCTCGACGTTCCAGCGGCCGAGCGCGAACCAGGCGCCGGTGCGGCCGAACCCGGTGATCACCTCGTCGGCGATCAGCAGCACCTGGTGGCGGTCGCAGATTTCGCGCAGGCGGGGGAAATACGTATCCGGCGGGACGATCACGCCGCCGGCGCCCATCACCGGCTCGGCGATCACGGCGGCGATGGTGTCGGCGCCGTTCGCCGCGATTGCCTGCTCGACCGCCTCGGCGGCGCCGATGCCGGCGTCGCCGTTGCCCGGCCAGCGGTACGGATAGGGCGGGGCGACCTGGAGGAATTCCGGCGTCAGCGGGCCGAACATCGTCCGGTAGCCGGGCAGGCTGGTGGCGCTCATCGCCGCCATCGTGACGCCGTGATAGCCGTATTGCCGCGAGATGATCTTCACCTTCCCCGGCTTGCCCATGCGCTTCCAGTAGTAGCGCGCGGTCTTGAACGCGCTTTCGTTGGATTCCGCGCCGCCGGTGGTGAAGTAGACGGCCGCCGAGGTCGGATAGGCGCGCGACACGATCGCCTCGGCGAGGCGGATCGCTGGTTCGTTGGAGAAGCCGGCGTAGGCGGAGGAATAGGCCAGCTTTTCCATCTGCCGGGCGGCGGCCTGCGCGAGTTCCTTGCGGCCGTGGCCGATGTTGACGTTCCACAGCATCGACAGCCCGTCGATATACTCGCGCCCGTCATCCATCCGCACCATCGCGCCGCGGCCTTCGACGAACAGGCGGGTCCCGGCGTGCGTGCTCGCGTGGTGCAGCGGATGCACCAGGTGGCGGCGGTCGAGGTCGAGCAAGGTGTCGGTCGTGGCGAGGTCGTCCATCGGAGTACCTGTCGGGTTCAAGGGCGTGATAGTAGGAGCAAGCGAGGTGGGCCTCAAGACAGCCCCTTGACCCGTGGGGCGGGAGCGGCGCGGATAGGCACATGAGCCAACCGTTTCTGGTGATCGGCTTCGACCTGAACCCGGGCCTGCGCGCCGTCGTGGCCGAGGTGGTCGCGGCGGAGGTCGCGTATCTGACCGACCTCGATGCGGGCGCACGCGCCGCGGCGCTGCGGCGCGCGACCGTGCTGCTCGCGCGCAACACCGACAACGATCTGCACGCGGGGGAGGCGGCGCTGCTCGCCAATGCGCGTCTCGTGCAGTTCATGACCGCGGGCGTCGATTACATCAAACTGTCGGCGCTGCCGCCCGGTGTCGCGGTCGCGAGCAACGGCGGGGCCTACGCGGCGCCGATGGCCGAACACGCGCTGGCGATGGCGTTCGCCGCGTCCAAGCGTCTGCTGGTCGAGCACGCCAATCTCGGGCGTGGCGCGTTCAACCAGTCGGCGCGCAACAGGATGCTGGCGGGCGGCGTGTGCGGCATCTTCGGGTTCGGCGGCATCGGGCAAGCGACGGCGCGGCTCGCACGCGGGATCGGGATGCGAGTCCATGCGATCAACCGGCGCGGTGTCGCCGATGAAGCGGTGGACTGGATGGACACGCCGGAGCGGCTGGACGAGCTGCTGGCGGCGTCGGACGTGCTGGTGATCTGCGCGCCGCTGACGAAGGCCACGCGGAACTTGATCGGGGCGACGGGCCTCGCGCGCATGAAGGACGACGCGATCCTGGTGAACCTCGCGCGCGGTGAGATCATCGAGGAGGCGGCGCTGTACGCGCATCTGCGCGCGCATCCGCGCTTCACCGCCTGCCTCGATGCGTGGTGGGTCGAGCCGGTGCGCCACGGGCAGTTCCGGGTGGATCATCCGTTCCTGGAACTGCCGAACGTCATCGGCTCGCCGCACAACTCGGCCCAGGGCGGCCCCAGGGATGCCGGGCTGCGTGCCGCGCTTGCCAATTGCCGGCGTGCCCTGGCGGGGGAGACGCCGCTGCATCTGATCGGGGCCGCCGAGCGGATGCGATGAGCGAGCTGACCACGCGCTGCTGCATCGCTGGTGGCGGGCCGGCCGGGATGATGCTGGGATTGCTGCTGGCGCGCGCCGGGGTCGATGTCGTGGTGCTGGAAAAGCACGCCGACTTCCTGCGCGACTTTCGCGGCGACACGGTCCATCCCTCCACGCTCGAAGTCCTGCACGAGCTTGGGATGCTGGAGGAGTTCCTTCTGCGGCCGCATCAGGAACTGCGCACGCTGGGCGGCCGGCTTGGCGAGGTTGCCTTTCAGCTTGCCGACATGCGGCATTTGCCGACGCGGTGCCAGTTCGTCGCGCTGATGCCGCAATGGGACTTCCTCGATTTCCTCGCCGCGCAGGCGAAGCGATTTCCCGACTTTCACTTGATGATGCGAACCGAGGCCACCGACCTGATCGAGGAAGGCGGCGTGATCGTCGGCGTCCGTGCCGCGACGCCGGAGGGGCCGTTGAATATCCACGCCGATCTCGTCGTCGGCGCGGACGGGCGCCATTCGACGGTGCGGGCGCGCGCCGGGCTCGCGAGCATCGATCTTGGCGCGCCGATCGACGTGCTGTGGATGCGGCTGTCGCGCCACGACGGCGATCCGGCGCAGTCGCTGGGCCAGATCGACGCCGGCCTCATGCTGGTGACGCTCAACCGCGGCGATTACTGGCAGTGCGCGTTCGTCATCAGGAAGGGCGGCTTCGAGGCCATCCAGGAGAAGGGGCTGGCGGCGTTTCAGGCGCAGATCGCGACGGTCGCGCCGTATTTCGCCGATCGCGTGGGCGAACTGGCGGATTGGAGCCACGTCAAGCTGCTGACCGTCTCGGTGGATCGGTTGCGCCAATGGTCGCGGCCGGGATTGCTGTGCATCGGCGACGCCGCCCATGCGATGTCGCCGATCGGCGGCGTGGGGATCAACCTCGCGATCCAGGACGCGGTGGCGACGGCCAACATCCTGACCCCGTCGCTGCTGCGCGGGGCACCCACGCCGAGCGAACTGGAGCGGGTGCAACGGCGGCGGGAATTCCCGACGCGGATGACGCAACGCGCCCAGGTGTTCGTGCAGGACCGCGTGTTCGGCAGGGTGCTGGGGAATGCGCGGACTCCGACGCTGCCGCTCGGGTTGCGGCTGCTGCAATGGTTTCCGGTGCTGCGCCGGATTCCGGCCCGGCTGGTCGGCATGGGGGTCAGGCCGGAGCATGTCATTGACCGCGCCCCACGTCGCGGACGAACGCCATGAGCTGATCGGCCTCGAGGTCGGAGACGGCGTTGTAGGTGATCCCGCCGGCGCGCCACGAGACGATGTTGAATCCCTGGCGCGCCTCGGTGCGCGGGGGGGCATCCGGGCGGCCGGGCGAGGCCCAGGTGAACATGTTGATGATGTGCTTGTCGTGCCGGTACACGACGACGGCCGCGCGGTGTCCGTCGATGTAGTCGAGCCGGCCGCCGATCAGCGGGAAGCCCTGGGCGGCGAGATCGACCACCGGGGGGGAGACGTCGATGCGCGCCGACAGCCACGGCTTGACGGTGTGGCGGTCGCTGGTGAGCACGTCGGTCAGATGGTCCGCCATCAGCGAGCGCACGTGGCTGTCGATCAGCGCGTTCAGCATCGGCTGCGATGGCCCGGGCTGGATCAGCAGCATCATCAGGAGGGCGCCAGCGAGCGCCCCGCCGAGGCCGGCGCCGGCGAAGCTGGGCCAGACGAGGCGGCGGCGGGCGGGGGCGATGCCCGGCTCCCGCGCGAGGCTCGTGCCGATCCGGGCGGCGAGGCCGGGCGGGGCGCGATGATAGTCCAGGTGCTCACGCAACGCGGTGCTCATGGCGCGCAACTCCTCCAGCCGTCCGGCGCAGGGCGCGCAGGCGTCGACATGGCGGGCGAGGCGCCAGCGCCGCCACGGTCCGAGCGCGCCATCGGCGAATCCCGCCAGAAAGCGCGCGGCGCGGTCACACTCCATGCGCGTCCTCCGCTTCCCGCCACAACCGGCGCAAGGCGGCCCGCGCGCGCGACAGCCGCGACATCACGGTGCCCATCGGGATGGCGGCGACGGTGGCGATGTCGCTGTACGGCAGGTCTTCCACCTCGCGCAGGACCAGGATTTCGCGGTACTCGGCGGGCAGCCGCTCCATCAGGCGGTTGAGCGTCTTGGCGTCGAGGCGCGCCAGCAGAAGCGTCTCCGGGTCCGGCGCCGGGCTTGCCCAGAGCGCGTCGTCTTCCGTGTGTTGCGCGACCGGTGCGTCGGCGGCGAACACGAGGCGCGCGGAGCGGTTCTCCCGTGCCCATGTGAAGAAGGTGTTGCGGACGATGGCGAGCAGCCAGACGCGCATGTTTCCGCCCTTGTAAGCGTGAAAGTAGCGGAACGCCCGCAGATAGGCGTCCTGCACGACATCCTCGGCGTCCGTCCCGTTGCCGGCGAGCCAGCGGGCGAGATTGTACGCGGCATCGAGATGCGGCATGGCGAGAAGCTCGAAACGTCGTCGCTCGTCCTGGCGCAAGGCGGCCTCTGGGTGGCATGCGGATCGAATACCGCGGGACGGGCCATCCTATTCCAGCGGGTGCGAAAAATATCCTTTGGAATAACCGAGGCTCGTCGTCGGTCTTGCTGTCGGTCGGATCACCCGGCCTGAAGGAGATCGACGATGGACACCGAGACGGGGCTTTCGCGGCGTGGCGCGCTGCGCTGCATGACCTGGGCCGGGACGGCGATGATCTGGACGGTCGCGGGCGGCATCCCGCGCGCGCGTTTGATCGCCGAGGCGGAGGCGGCGAGCGGCGGCTTCACCTTCGCGCAGATCAGCGACAGCCATCTCGGCTTTGACAAGCCCGCCAACCCGCACACGACGGACACGCTCGCCGAGGCGTTGAACCAGGTGAAGGCACTCCCCGAGAAGCCCGCCTTCATGATCCACACCGGCGACATCAGCCATCTGTCGAAGCCGGCGCAGTTCGACACCGCGCGTCAGCTCATGGCCGGCACCGGCCTCGTCACCTACACGGTGCCGGGCGAGCACGACATCCTGGAGGAAGACGGCAAGAGCTACCTCAACCGTTTCGGCAAGGGGGCAAAGGGCGACGGCTGGTACAGCTTCGATGCCAGTGGCGTCCACTTCATCGGGCTGGTGAACGTGGTCAACCTGCAAGGCCAGGGCTTAGGCAATCTCGGCCACGAGCAGCTCGAATGGCTGGAGAAGGACGTGGCGCATCGCAGCGCCAGCACGCCAATCGTGGTGATGGCGCATGTGCCGCTGTGGATGGTCTATCCCGAATGGGGCTGGGGCACCGGGGACGGTGCGCAGGCCCTGAGCTATCTGAAGCGGTTCGGCTCGGTCACCGTGCTCAACGGGCACATCCATCAGGTGATGCAGAAGGTCGAAGGCAACGTGGCGTTCCACACCGCCCGCTCCACCGCCTTCGCCCAGCCGGCGCCGGGCACCGCGAAGGGGCCGGGCCCGATGACCTTGCCGGCCGGCGAGCTGCGCCAGCATCTCGGCATCGCCCAGGTAAGCCTGGTGTCGGTGCAAGCGCCGCTCGCCATCGTCGATACACCACTCATCTGAGGAGATTTCGTATGTTCGAGACAGACACGCCGACCGTACAGGGTCGGCGCGCGCTGCTGCGCGCGTGCCTCGCCGGCGCGGCAATGGCGGCGATCGCGACGACCGTGCGGGCGGTGGATGCGCCGAAGGATGCAACGGTGAAGATCGACAACTTCACCTTCGCTCCGACCCCGCTGACGATCGCGCCCGGGACCACTGTGAAATGGGTGAACGAGGATGACATCCCGCACGCGATCTATTGCCAGGGGCTTGGCCTGCGCTCGCACCCGATGGACACCAATGACAGCTTCTCGCACCGCTTCGATCAGGCGGGCGTTTTCGACTACATGTGCTCGCTGCATCCGCAGATGCGTGGGCGGATCGTGGTGCAGGGGTGATCGCTTTTTCGCGCGAGCGGGTCCGTGGAGGGGTCGCGCGGAGAGCGATTGCTTTTCCGCCTGCACCGAACCGCCTATAGTGGAACGCAGCCACGGGATCGGAGGCGTTCAGGGACATGTCAGCCGCATCGCTCGAAGCCGCGCTCGACATCCGGGCCGCCGACATCCTTGATCGCTGCACCGCGTGCGGCGAGTGCGTGCGGGTCTGCCCGATGCCCGGACCGGCGGGCATCGGCGTCGATGATCCGGGCGGGCTCGCCGCCGGGGTGCTGTCGATCCTACGCGGGGAGTCAAACCCGGCGGGATCGGCGCGCTGGGCGGCGGTCTGCACCGGCAGCGGGCACTGCATCGAGGCCTGCCCGGAAGGCGTGAACCCGCGTCTGATGCTGACCCTGGCCCGGCTCGCCGCGCGGAAACGCGAGGAGCCGGTCGAGCGGCGCCGTGACGGCGTGACCCGGTTCGGCGGCATGAGCGCCGGCGTGCGCGTGTTGTCACGCCTGCAACTGCCGCCCGAATTGCTGGCCCGCTTCCGGTCCGACGAGGACGACGAGGCGGAGCCGCCGGAGATCGTCTTCTACACCGGCTGCAACGTGCTCAAGACCCCGCACATCGCCCTGCTGTGCCTCGACGTCATGGACGCGCTCGGCATGCGCTATCGCGTCATGGGCGGGCCGTCGCAGTGCTGCGGGGTGCTGCAATTCCGCGCCGGTGACCTCTCCACGTCAGGGCGCCTCGCCTACCGCACGGTCGATCGTCTGGCCGGCGCCGGCGGGCGTGTGCTGTCGTGGTGCCCGACGTGCCAGGTGCAGCTGGGCGAGATCGTCGCACCGGGGAAGACCGACACCCACCTCGACATCACGCCGTTCGTGCTGTTCCTGCGCGACCGGCTGGAGGATCTGCGGCCCCTGTTGATCCACCCGGTCAACAAGCGGGTCGGGTTGCACGAGCACCCGGGCGTGTCCGGCGTCGCGGAGGCCGCGCGCGCGGTCCTGGAGGCGATCCCCGGGCTTGAATTCGTCGATCTCGATCAGCCTCGGCTCGGCTGGATGTGCAACACGCTGAACCCGCTGCCGGCCTGGAAGCGCGACGTTCACCGCGCGCAACTCGACGCCGCCGCCGATGCCGGCGTGGACACGCTGGCGGGCATTTATCACGCCTGCCATCGGGAGCTCTGCTCGCACGAGCGCGACTGGCCGTTCGAGGTCGTGAACTTCCTCGAACTGGTCGGCGAAAGCATGGGGTTGTCGCGCCCCGATCTCTTCAAGCGGCTTAAGATCATGCAGGACGTGGACGCGATCCTCGCCGAGACGGCGCCGCTGATGGCGGCCAACCGGGTCGGGCTGGAGGAAGCGCGGGCGGTGATCCTGAAGGACATGCTGGGCGACCAACCCTTGCCGCTCGGCGCCGGGCCGGTGCTCAGTCCGTCCGCAAGCCCAGCATCTCCTTCCGGACGGTGAGGCCGAGGGTGGCGAACAGCGCGCCGGCGGCGTGGTATTCATCGAGCAACGCATGACGCGTCTCCGCCGGATCGAGCCAGCCCGGCGATAGCCCAACCTCTCGCAGTTCGTCGCCCAGCGACGGGTTCGCCATCACCGTCCTGACGACCGTGCCGTACTGCCTGACCAGCGCCGGTGGCGCAGCCGCCGGCAGCGCGAGGGCCCGCCAGGCGCCGATCGTGATGTCGAAGCCCAGTTCGCGCAGGCTCGGCACCGCTGGCATGCGCGCCACCCGCGCGGGCGCCGACACCGCCAGCGCGCGCGCCCACGAGGCGACCGTGGGATCGAGCGCGGCATCGAGAGAGACGAAGGCGAGATCGATGTCACCCGCCAGCAGCCCGGCGAGACGGTCGGCCTCGGTCGTCAATCCGTTCCTTTCGTGTGCGCTGACCGCGGCGCGCGCCAGAAGGAGGGCCTGCGCGACCTCCGGCGGGCTCCAATCCGACCACGCGGCCACCGCCAGTGCACCGGCGCTCGCGCCCCGCGCGAGGAGATCGGGCAGCGTGTCGCTGGGCCCATTCGATCGCACGACGAGCGCGGACGGGGTGAAGCTGACCTGGCCGACCGGTGCGAAATCGGCGGGCGAGCAGTCCATCCGCCGGTTGAGCCAGGGCGCGAGCGTCACCGCCGGCGTCAGCAAAGTGAGGGTCGTGCCGTCGGGCGCGGCCTGCGCGCCCCCGGTCAGCCCGACGATCCCGCCGGCGCCGGGGCGGAAGTCGAGGATCACCGGGCGGGAGAGCGCGCGTTCCAGATACGGTTGCAGGACGCGCGCCGCCGTCCCGCTTTCGCCGCTCGGCAGGTCGGGGACCACGATGGTCAACGCCGCCTCGGCCGGCGCACCGCGCGCCGTGGCCATGGCGGCGACCGAGGTCAGGCCCGTAACGAAATCCCTGCGCCGCATTTTGCCCGCCTTCGTTGACACGTTCGGGCGCGACCCTAATCCTGCGGAGAATAACAAACGGTGTACGCGCGATGTCGTTCAGTTTCCTGATGCTGCCGCCGCAGACGCCGACGACCCGCGACTGGGGGCGGCGTCTGGCGAACGAGGTCGCCGAGGCGCGCGTGATCCTCGCCGAGACCGACGCGGCGGCGGAGGCGGCGATCGGGGCGGCCGACGCCGCCTACGGCGTGCTGCCCGCGTCCTTGCTGGGGCGCGCGTCCCGGCTGCGCTGGCTGCAATCGCCGCAAGCCGCGCCGCCCGCCGGATATTATTATCCGCAACTGGTCGCCCATCCGGTCGTTGTGACCAACATGCGCGAGATCTACAACGACCATATCGGCGCGCATATCATGGCCTTCGTCCTGGCCTTCGCGCGCGATTTCCAGACCTACCTCCCGCAACAGCTCCGACGTGAATGGAAGCCCAAGCCGCTTGACACCGGGATCGTGCCGCTGCCGGGCGCGACGGCGCTGATCGTCGGCGTCGGCGGGATCGGCGCCGAGGCCGCGCGTCTTGCCGCCGCGTTCGGGATGCGCGTGATCGCCACCGACGCGCGCCGGACGCAACCGCCGGAAGGGGTCGCCGAACTGCACAGGCCGGAGGCGCTGGACGCGCTGCTGGGGCGGGCCGATTTCGTGATCCTGACGGTGCCGCACACCCCGGCGACCGAGGGCTTCATGGACCGCGCGCGGTTCTGCCGGATGAAACCATCCGCGTTCTTCATCAACATCGGGCGCGGCAAGACGACGAAGCTCGATGATCTGGTCGCCGCGCTGGAGGCGGGCGAGATCGCCGGCGCCGGGCTCGACGTGTTCGAGACCGAGCCGCTGCCGCCTGATCATAAATTGTGGACGCTGCCGAACGTGCTGATCACGCCGCACACGGCGGGGTTCGGGCCGGATCTCGACGAGCGGCGCTACGCGATCATCCGCGACAATTGTCGGGCTTTCGCGCTTGGCGAGGAGCTTCGGAACGTCGTCGACAAGGCGAGCTGGTTCTGAGCGACCGTCCCGCCCCGGCCACCTCCCTTCGCGCGCTCGATTGGCTGAACTTCTTCCTGGCCGACGTGCAGTCGGGCCTGGGGCCGTTCCTGGCGAT
>JBDTFI010000246.1:0-2550 GCA_039938035.1 Acetobacteraceae bacterium
TGGATCGAGCCCTTGGATTCCGGGCGGCATTGATAGACCGTCAGCGTCATCCCCGGCTCGCGTTCCAGCAGGCGGGTCGCCGCGCTGCCATAGCTCGCATGGGCGAAATGATACTGCACGTCGGGAACCTCGAGTTCCGGGCGGGTGCGGATGAAGCCGTAGGCGATGCCGGCGGTGTAGGTCAGGATGCCGCGATGCAGGACGAAGTATTTCGCGATTTCCTGGGCGAACCGTAGCCCGCGCGTCTGTTCGTTCAGGGTCACCGGCAGCTTCACCCGCCAGCTCATCCGCGGCGCGTAGTGGTCGCGGTAGTTCTCGCCCACGCCCGGCAGCGCGTGCGCCACCGCGATGCCGATCGAGCCGAGCAGCGCCGGGTCGCCGATGCCCGACAGTTCGAGGATGTGGGGCGACTTCACCGCCCCCGCCGCCACGATCACCTCGCCGCCGCACCGCGCGGTATGCGGCTGGCCGTGCTGGAGATAGCGCACGCCGACCGCGCGCTTTCCCTCCAGGATCAATTCGGTCGCGTGCGCGTCGGTCTCGATCCGCAGATTGGGCCGTGACCGGGCCGGATCGAGGAAGGCGCGCGCGGTGGACCAGCGCCGGCCGCCCTTCTGCGTCACCTGGAAGTAGCCGAAGCCTTCCTGGTCGCCGTTGTTGTAATCGCCGTTGCGGGTCCAGCCCTGATTGACGCCGGCGGCGATGAAGGCGTCGCACACCTCGTTGTTTTCACGCATATGGGCGACGTTCAGCGGGCCGCCGCGCCCGCGCGTGGTGTCGCCCGCGCCCTCGAAATGCTCGGCCTTGCGGAAATAGGGCAGCACCGAATCGTACGACCAGCCGCGGTTCCCGAACTGCGCCCAGGTGTCGTAGTCGAGATGGTTGCCGCGCACATACAGCATCCCGTTGATCGAGCTTGATCCGCCGAGCGTCCGCCCGCGCGGGATCGGGATGGCGCGATTGTTCACACCCTCCTCCGGCTCGGTCTCGAAGCGCCAGTTGAGGTCGGGATGGTTCAGCAGCTTGGTGAAGCCCACCGGGACGTCGATCCAGAAATTCTTGTCGCGCGGCCCGGCTTCGAGCAGCAGGACGCGGGTGCGGGAATCCTCCGTCAGCCGATTGGCGAGCACGCAGCCCGCCGATCCGGCCCCCACGATGATGTAGTCGTACTCCGCCATGCGATCGGTTCTCCTTAGGCGAGCAGCGCCCGCGCGTCGTCCCATAGTCTCTTGGTAAGCTCTCCGGCCGGCTCCGCCCGGGCGAGGCCGGAGGCCTGGCCCGCCCAGGCCTGCATTCGTTGGATGTCGCCCGCCTTGGCGGCCGCCGCGCGCATCGAAGCGGTCAGGCCGCGCTGCACCGGATAGGGCGCGGGAGCCGGCGCGTCGGGTGCCGCGGCGGCACGGGCGTAGTCAGTAGTGATCGCCCGCCCGGCGCGGCCGCTGAAGGCGCGGGTGAGCATCGTGTCTTCCGGCCGCGCCCGCCCGATCGCCTCGGCCCAGGCCGGATTGAGGCCGGCCTCGGGACAACGGAGGAAGCCGGTGCCGACTTGCGCGGCGCTGGCGCCGAGCGTGAGGGCGGCGGCGACGCCCCGGCCGTCGGCGATCCCGCCGGTGGCGACGACCGGCACACGCACGGCATCGACCACCGCCGGCAGCAGGGCGAACAGGCCGACCGCGTGCCGCTCAGCGTCCGCCGCCTCGAAGGCGCCGCGATGGCCGCCCGCCTCGGCGCCTTGGGCGACGATCACGTCGGCGCCGGCCTGTTCGGCGGCGAGCGCCTCGGCGACGGTGGTGACGGTGGCGAACCAGGCGATGCCGCGCGCCTTCAGGGCGGCGATGAAGTCGGGCGGATAGAGACCCATTATCGAGGAGACCACGGCCGGGCTCGCCGCCAGCAGGGCGTCGCGCTGGGCGGCGGCGTCGGGGGGCGTCGCGTCACCCGCGTCCTTGGCGACCTCCGGGCCGAAGCGGGCGAGAAAGCCGCGCACCCGCGCCTCCGCCTCGGCATCGCGCAACGGTGGTGGATCGGGGATCCACAGATTGAGTTGGAGGGCGCCGTTGCTGGAGGCGCGGAACGTGCCGACCCAGGCGGCGATCGCCTCGGGCTGCATCAGCAACGCGCCACAGGCGCCCATCCCGCCAGCGTTGGCGATCGCGATGGCGAGCGAAGGCGGGCAGGCCCCCGCCATCGGCGCCATCAGGATCGGCAGGCGCAACCCGAAGCGGTCGGCGAAGGCGCGGGCGCGGGTGAGCGGGGACTCTGGCATGGGCGGGCCTCGATGATCGGCGCGAGTGTCGCCGCACCGGCCGGCCTTGTCACGGGGCCGTCATCGCCGTCGTGTGCGCGCCTCCACCACGAGGCACAAAATCTCGAACAGGATCGAGGCGCCGTTGAACGCCGTGATGGTGCCCGGATCGAACGGCGGCGAGACCTCCACCAGATCGCCGCCGACGAAATCGAGGCCGCGGAGCGCGCGCAGCAGGCGCAGCGCCTCGATCGCGCGGATGCCGCCCGCCTCCGGCGTGCCGGTGCCGGGCGCCTCGGCCGGGT
>JBDTFI010000247.1:0-5747 GCA_039938035.1 Acetobacteraceae bacterium
TCCTTGCCGCGCGGCGCCGCCCGACCTATGACCCGCCCATACATGGGGCGTCGCCAAGCGGTAAGGCAGCGGATTTTGATTCCGCCATGCGGAGGTTCGAATCCTCCCGCCCCAGCCATCAGCGCACCTGCATGGTTCGGAGGATAGCGCGTGACCTCGGGCCGGTGTCCGCGAGCATGAAAACGGCCGAGGACGCCTGCCTCCGGAACGGCGCGCGCCTGATGGAGACCCGGCGACAAGTCCTCGCGCTCGTTATGGCGACCACGGAACCGGTTGGGGCGTACACCCTGCTCGAGCGACTGAAGGCAGAAAAGCCCAACGCCACACCGGTTACGATTTACCGGGCGCTCGGGTTCCTTCAGGAGCAGGGTTTGGTCCACAAGGTGGAGCGCCTGAATGCCTTCATCGGCTGCATCGGACAGGGCGAGCACCATCATCACCGCCACGCGGCGCAGTTCCTCATCTGCCGGAACTGCGGCATCGTGACCGAGATCGAGGATACCGGCATTGCCGCGTCGGTGGACAAGGTAGCGGCGTCAACGGGCTTCAGGCCCGCTCGCGTCACCGTCGAGGTCGAGGGTACGTGCGCCGCGTGCGCGGGCGGGCGGGGAGGCTAAGGTGCCCTATCTCACGATCGGGCACTCCACGCGAACCGTGCAGGAGTTCGTGGCGCTTCTGCGCGAGGGCGGCGCGGATCTGGTCGCCGACGTTCGCACCGTTCCGCGCTCCAGGACCAATCCGCAGTTCAACGCCGACACCCTGCCGGGCCGGCTGGCGCGCGACGGCATCCTCTATCATCACCTCCCGAAGCTCGGTGGCCTGCGGGGGCACCGCAAGGACGCCCCGTCGCCGAACGGCTTCTGGGAGAACGCGAGTTTCCGCAATTACGCCGACTACGCCTTGACCGCTCCCTTCCGCGACGGCCTTGGGGAATTGCATACGCTCGCTGCCCGGCATGCCTGCGCGATCATGTGCGCCGAGGCGGTCTGGTGGCGGTGTCATCGACGGATCATCACCGACTATCTGCTCGCCGAGGGTGAGCCGGTTCTGCATATCCTCGGTCCGGGCCACATCGATCCCGCCACCATGACGCGGGGCGCCCGCCGGCAGCCTGACGGCTCCGTGCTCTATCCGCCGCCGCCGGTCGATAGCCCATAAGGCGCGTTTGCCCGGCGCCGCGCGCTGCCCCACACTCCGAGGCACGGACGCAACCGGGGGAAGACTTGCATGGGTCAGCGCATCGCCGTGATCGGCGCGGGAGCGGTCGGCGGCTTTGTTGGAACGAGGCTTGCCGCCGCCGGACATGACGTCACGCTGATCGACCCGTGGCCGGCCCATGTGGAGGCGATCCGGGCCGGCGGGATGCACCTGTCCGGCATGACGCCGGCCGAGACGCGCACCGTGAAGGTGAAGGCGATCCATCTCACCGAGGTCCAGCACATCGCGCGCGAGGCGCCGATCGACATCGCCTTCGTCGCGGTCAAGTCCTACGACACCGAATGGGCGAGCACGCTGATCGCCCAGTACCTGTCGGCCACCGGCTATATTGTCTCACTACAGAACTGCATAAACGAGGAGCGGGTCGCCGGCATCGTCGGCTGGGGTCGCACGATCGGCGCCGTGGTCAGCGGCGGCCTCGCGCTCGACCTCTACGAGCCGGCGCATATCCGCCGGACCATGGCGCGGCGTACCGACATCGCCTCGCTTTACGTCGGCGAGCCGCACGGCCAGATCACGCCGCGCCTCGCCGCGTTGGCGGGCATGCTGAACGACGTCGACGTCACCAAGGCGACCGACAATCTGTGGGGTGAACGCTGGACCAAGCTGTGCGTGAACGGGATGCGCAACGGCGTCTCCGCCGCCACCGGCATGGGCGGCAACGAGCGCGACGGCCATGACGCCATCCGACGGGTCTGCATCCGGCTGGGGGCCGAGTCGGTGCGGGTCGGCGAGGCGCTTGGCTTCCAGCTCGGCAAAATCGGCGCGCTGGACCCCGAGACGCTCGCTTGCGCCAACGAGGGCGATCCGGCCGCGCTCGCCGAGATCGAGCGCCTCATGCTGGCGGGCACCAGCAGCGACGCCCGCTCCCCCCTCCAACGCCCCTCGATGGCGCAGGACATGGCCAAGGGGCGCCGGACGGAGATCGAGTTCATGAACGGCTTCATCGCCGCCAAGGGTGCCGAGGCGGGCGTGTCCGCGCCGACCCATGCCCGGCTGACCGAGGTGGTCAAGCAGGTCGAGCGCGGCGAGTTGGCGGCGCGCCCCGCTAACGTGCTGTGGAATTAGCCGCCTGTCAGGTCTGCCGGCAATGACAGGCGACGTCGATGTCGTCGTCGTCGGCGCGGGCGCCGCCGGTCTCGCCGCCGGCCGGTCTCTCAAGGCGCGAGGACTGCGTGCGGTCATCCTGGAGGCGAGCGGGCGCATCGGCGGGCGGGCCTGGACCACGCATCCGCCGGAACTGGGCGGCGTCTGGTTCGACATGGGCGCGATCTGGCTGCACGCGGCCGAGCGCAACCCGCTGGTGCCGCTGGCGCGTGCCGCCAACGAAACGCTGCTGAACTCCGCCGGCCTTCGCAGCGAGCGCGATTTCATCGGCTCCCGGCCGGCCAGTCCCGCTGAGATCGCCGATCACGACGATGCGCCGCGCCGGTTCGAGGAAGCGGCCGACCGGCTCTTGGCGAAGGGCGACACGGCGCTCGCCGCGGTCGCGCGCTCGTTGTCCGGCGACCCCTGGGCGCTGACGGTCGAGGCCTGGGAAGGCCCGGTGATCTGCGCCGCCGACGCCGACCAGTTCAGCTTGCTCGACTGGAAGACCAACGCGCTCTCCGGCTCGAACCTGGTGCCGGACGGCGGGATCGGCGCCTTCATCGCGCGTCACCTCGGCGAGGGCCTCGACGTCCGCCTGCACACGCCCGCCACCGCGATCGCCTGGGCCGGTCCGGGCGGCGCGGTGCGGGTGAGCACCCCGTCCGGCACGTTGCGGGCGGGCGCCTGCATCGTCACCGTCTCGACCGGCGTGCTCGCCGCGGGCGCGCCGCGCTTCGACCCCGCGTTGCCGGACCATGTCCGCGATGCGCTGCATGGCTTGCCGATGGGGCTCGCGGTCAAGGTGGTGCTGCGCGCCACCGGACCCGACCGGCTCGATCTGCCGACGCACTGCGCGCTCGACCATCAAGTGGGGAAAAGCGGTGAGCCGTTCATGATCTTTCAGTGCTGGCCATACGGGCGCGACTACGTGCAGGGCTGGATCGGCGGTTCCCCGGCGTGGGAGCTGGCACGGGAAGGCGATCGCGCCTCCGGTGATTTCGCGCTGGGCGAGTTGCGCCGGATGCTCGGCTCCCGCGTTGACCGCCTGTTTGCCGGCGGCGCCTCCCTGGTGACCCATTGGGATGCCGACCCGCTGGTGCGCGGCGTCTATTCGTACCCGCCCCCCGGTCACGCCGGCGCCCGCGCGGCACTCGCCGAACCGCTGTCCGACGGACGCCTGGTGTTCGCCGGCGAAGCCTGCCATGTCGGCCTCGCCGGCACCGTCGGCGGCGCCTGGCTGTCGGGGGAGCACGCGGCGGCGATCGTCGCGCGGGCGGTCGGCTGATGCGGCTGCGGTTCTGGCGGCGCACCGTCTCGGTCATCGAGCTGCACGGCCTGATCGCCGGCCGTCCCGGCCTGCTGAACCTGCGCACGGCGGGGCCGCTGATCGAGCGCGGTTTCGCCGCCGCCGGCAAGCACGCGGTGATCCTCGACATCGACAGCCCCGGCGGCTCTCCGGTGCAGTCCGACCTGATCGCCGCGCTGATCCGGCGCCGTGCCGAGAAGGCCGGCGTCGCGGTGCATGCGGTCGTCGGCGATGTCGGCGCCTCGGGCGGGTATTGGATCGCCTGCGCGGCCGACCGCATCTGGGCCAACCCGATGAGCATCGTCGGCTCGATCGGCGTGCGCGGCGGCGGCTTCGGTTTTCCCGACCTGCTCGCCCGCTTGGGCGTGGAGCGCCGGCTCTACACCGCCGGCAGCCATAAGGCGCGCCTTGACCCGTTCCTGCCCGAAAGCGCAGAGGACGTGGAATTCGTCCAGGAATTGCTGGACGATCTGCACGCGCGCTTCAAATCCTGGGTGCGCACGCGCCGGGCCGGGCGTCTCACCGGCGACGAGGCCGCTATCTTCGACGGCAGCTTCATGCTCGGCGACAAGGCGCTCGCGCTCGGCCTGATCGACGGCTTCGGCGACGTCGCCAGTGTGGTCCGCGAACTCGGCGGCGAGAAAGCCAGCCCGCAAGTTTTCCGACCGCGCCCGCGCGGGCTGCTGCGCCGTCTGCCAGGCCTAGGCGCGCACGCGCTGCTCGACGCGATCGAGGAACGAAGCTGGCGGGTGGATTTGCGGGGCTGATGTCGACGGAATGGATGGATTATCGTGGGAATAACGTGAATATACTGTCCGACGAGGCGTAAGGTGAACTTGGCGAAATTGAACGAAGAGGCCGCGATATGGAGTCGCCGCTTCGCACGAATCCTACGACGAGACTCGGATCGCCGGTGGCATCGCGTGAGGGATTTGCCAATTCGCTGAGGATTTTCCTCGGCAAAGTGGCCGCTCACCTCATCGTGAGGCATTACCATCTGGTCTTCGTGGTGAACCGGCTCGGTCAGCCCTATGGCATCGGGCCGCGACGGAAGTTCGCGCTCCTGCGGAAGATACAAAGAAACGTTCGCAATACCTCCGGCGGGACCACTGTCGAGCAGCTCCTTCTATTGGCCGAGGAACTGTTCAAGATCCCTCCGTCCCTCAAGGGCGACGTCGTCGAGTGCGGCTGCTGGCGGGGCACGAGTTCCGCGGCGCTGTCGCTGGTCTGCGCGCTGGTCGGCCGGAAGCTCCACGTCTGCGATTCCTTCGAGGGCCTTCCAGAACCCCGCAACGACGAGGAACGATTCGACATCCACGCGGGCAGCGGCGAACGATATTACGTCTGGGAGAAAGGCGAGTACAGCGGGAGCCTGGAGCTGGTGAGAAACACCATCAGCACATACGGCGATATCTCCGTGTGCGCCTTCGTGAAGGGGTATTTCCGCGATAGCCTGAAGACTTTCGATCCAGGGCCGATCGTCTTTGTGTTCGAGGATGCCGACCTCGCGAGTTCGGTCGAGGATTGCCTGACGTACCTCTGGCCGATCATGCCGCACGGCGCGCGCTTCTACAGCCACGAGCCTTGGTCGGAACATGTGGTCGCGCTGTTCTATGACAGGACATGGTGGCGGGAGAAGTTCGACACGCACATCCCCGGGTTCTACGGCTCGGGGCGCGGCATCATGGCCGGCCTGCAATACTCGCAGATCGGCTACACGGAGAAATACGACGCGGCGAAACTGAAAGAGTTGGGCACGAAAATCATCCAGGCCCCCCGACCGGCCGAGCGCACCGTCTGACCCGCGTCGCGGGTTGCCCGGCTGCGCGGCGTCCATCGCTCACCCGAGCGTGAGCGGACCGATCCCTTAACCTGATGTTTTCATTTTGCTGCTACCTTTTATCCGCGACGTTGCGACATGAACTTGCCATCGGAGTCGATGGCCGTTAAGGGCTTACAAGCTGATCCTGATCGACTCGATGAGCGGCGGCCCACGGCCTCCGCGTTCGTCGGCGTTGCGCGGATCGCTCCACGACGGAGGAAACCTGCATTGTCCCGTCCTTCCCGCCCTTCCCTCGGTCCCCTCGTGCGCGCTGCCGGCTGCGTCGCCGTGATGGCGCTGCTTTCCGCTTGC
>JBDTFI010000248.1:0-5724 GCA_039938035.1 Acetobacteraceae bacterium
ATCGGGCTGTGCAACGCCGGCGGCGACACCGAGAACTGCATCAAGCAGGCGCACGAGTTCGGGCTGAGTTCGGGCGGCAAGATCCAGCTCGCCGCCATGTTGATCCAGAGCACCGGCATTCACGCGCTCGGCCTGCCGGCGTCGCAGGGGCTGCGCTATAGCGAGTCCTACTACTGGGACCTGAACGATCGCACGCGCGCCTTCAACGATCGAATGAAGGGCAAGACCGCGAACGGCATCTGGCCGAACATGACGCAGACCGGCAATTACGGCGCGGTGCTACACTATCTGAAGGCGGCGTCCGCCATGGGCATCGCGGCGGCGAAGGCCGACGGGCGCGCCGCTGTCGAGCAGATGAAGAAGATGCCGACCGATGACGATGCCTTCGGCCCCGGCAAGATCCGCATCGATGGCCGCGCGCTGCATCCGGTGTATTTGTTCGAGGTCAAGAAGCCGGCGGAGAGCAAGCAGCCCTGGGACGTGGCCAAAGTCGTCGCGACGACGCCGATGGACGAGGCCTGGCGGCCGCTGAACGAGGGCGGGTGCTCCCTGGTGAAGAGCTAGCCGGGACGGTCGTTCGCTGTGTGATCGCGGCCGGGCCGGATTTGCTCGGCCAGGATGGCGGCGAGATCGCGCGGGTTGAACGGCTTGGTGTATGCCCGCCAATCCGGGTGATCGGGGGGAACCGCGTTCGCCCCATAGCCCGACAACAGCAGGAACGGAACGCCACGCTCCGCCAGCGCCTCGGCCACCGGATAGACCTTCTCGCCGCGCAGATTGACGTCCAGGACCGCGACATCGAGCGTCTCGGTCTTCGCCGCCGCAAGGGCTTCGGACACGCTCGCGAACGGCCCGACAATCACGCAGGCCTCGGCGACAAGCGCATCCTCGATCAGCATCGCGATCAGCAGCTCGTCCTCGACGATCATGACGCGCCGGCCCGCTAATGTGCAATCGGTCATCGGGGCGCGGCCGGTGCCGGAACCCGGAGCGGCGCGCGCAGCGTCGCGTGGAGGCCATTGGGCTCGAACGCCAATTTCGCCTCACCGGCCAGTTCGTGGGGGAACCCGCGCTCGACGAGGGTCATGCCGAACCCACGCCGCGCCGGCGGCCCGACCGGCGGACCACCCTTCTCGACCCAGTCAAGGACGAGGTCGGGGTCGCCGGAATCCGGCTGTAGGCGCCACGTCACCTCCACAATTCCCTCGGGGACGGACAACCCGCCGTATTTGACAGCGTTGGTGGCGAGTTCGTGGATCGCCATTCCCATCGCCAAAGCCGCCTGCGGCTCCAGCGAAACGTCCGGCCCTTCGATCACGATGTTCGCTCGCTCCGGCGATTGATAGGCGCGGGTTTCCTCGGTCACCACGTCGCGCAGCGAGACGGTCTGCCAGTTCTCGCGGCTGAGCAGCGTATAGGACGCGGTCAAGGCGTGGACGCGGCCCATGAAGGCTTCCGAGAACTCCTCTAGCGTCCTGGAGCGGTTCAGCGTCTGCGACGCCAGCGAGACGACCACCGTCAGCATGTTCTTGACGCGATGGTTCAACTCGTCGACCAGGAGACGTTGATGCTGTTCGGCCCGCACGATGGTGGTTACGTCCACGAAGGTGACGAGCGTGCCGCTGACGCTGCTGTCGGGGGAGCGATAGGGCAAAATCCGCAACAGGTAGTGGATGTCGTGATTGGTGCGGCTGACCCGTCGTTCCAGCGGCTCCAGCGTGTCCAGGACATGCTCAACATCCTCGCGCAATCCCCCGTAGTTCAATCGGCTCGCGATGTCGGTCAGCGGACGGCCCTGGTCACTAGGGATCAGGTTGTAGATGCCGCCGATCGCCGGCGTGTAGCTGCGGATGATGAGGTGGCGATCGAGGAAGACGGTCGCGACGTCGGTGCTGTCGAACAGGTTCTTGAGGTCGCTGTTGGCGCGGGCCAGTTCGTCCACCTTCTCCGACAACTGGGCATTGACGGTGTGCAGCTCCTCATTGCCCGATTGAATCTCCTCCTTCGAGGTCTCCAGCTCCTCGTTGGCCGATTGCAGTTCCTCGTTGACGGAATGCAGCTCCTCGTTGGCCGCTCGCAGTTCCTCGAGCGCCGCTTCGTGGTCCTCGGTGATTGCGCGCAGCCGATCCCGCGTCTCCCGCAGGTCGCGCACGCCTTCCGCATCGGCGCTGCCGGCGTAAAACCGCTTCAGCGCGCCCAGGAGGCCGGCGCGCGGAGGCGGCCGGTCGCCCGCATGGTCCCGGCGATGCGCGTTGGCCGCCGTCTCGCGCGCAATGTCCCGGCCGAGCGATCGGACCCGATCGGCTTCCACCCTGGTGCTTTCGTGCGGCCAGTTCAGCGGGGTTTCCCGTGGCATGGTCCGCGCGGTGGATCGCTGCCCGTGGCGTTCCCAGCCGGACAGACGGAGCGGCGGGCTTCGCACGTCGCGGCGCTGGAAAATGTGCGACGCCTTATCCAGCGGCTCAAACAGGTCCTCGTGAAGCGAGATCGACTCCGAGGCGCCGAGCACGAGGACGCCGCCGGGAACGAGAGAGTAGTGGAAGGCCGGAAGGACGCTCGCCTGCAAATCGGCGTCAAGATAGATCAGCAGGTTGCGACACGAAATCAGTTCCATCCGCGAGAATGGCGGATCGCGCACCAAGCTGTGCGGGGAGAACGTGCACAGCTCGCGGATTTCCTTGGCGACGACGTAGCCGGCGTCGGATCTGGTGAAGAACCGCGCGCGGCGGGCGGCCGACAGGCCATCCAGCAACGACGCCGGATAGCGGCCCGCGCGCGCGGTGGCGATCGCGGCCTCGTCGATGTCGGTGCCGAATACTTGCACCTTGGGCACGCCGTGCCGAGCGTCCATGTGTTCGCGCAGCAGGATGGCGAGCGAATAAGCTTCCTCGCCGGTCGCGCAGCCCGGCACCCAGACGCGGACCGCGCCGTCGGCGAACTTGCCGTCGAACAGACGGGGCATCACGGTCCGGTCCAGCGCAGCAAACGTTTCGCTGTCGCGGAAAAAGCTGGTGACGCGGATCAGCAGGTCCCGAAACAGCAGCACCGCCTCGTCGTGATCGCGCTCCAGCCGGGCGACATAATCACCGAGCGCGGCGATGTTGAGCACCTGCATCCGCCGCTGCACGCGGCGCAAGAAGGTCTTGTCCTTGTAACCACTGAAATCATGGCCGAGGCGGGTGCGAAGGGTCGCGCAGATCGCGAGCCGCGCCGCTTCGATATCCTCTGGGGAGGCCTCGATCGGCTTGTCGGCGGCGAGGCGCGCATCGCGCAAGCGAATGAGTTGGCCCGGCATGGCATCGACCGGGGCGATCAGATCCACCGCGCCGGTGGCGATGGCCCCGGCCGGCATGTCGTCATACTCCGGCCGCCCGCCGTTGCCGCCGCCTTGCGCCATCGTCAAGCCGCCGCACGCCTTTGCCGCCGCCTTGCGCCATCGTCAAGCCGCCGCACGCCTTGATCGCCTTGAGCCCAAGCGCGCCGTCACTGCCGGTTCCGGAGAGCACGATACCGACGGCGTTCTCCCGCAGGTCGGTGGCGAGGGAGTCAAAAAACCCGTCGATCGGCCGATGCTCCCGCGGCGCCTCCGGGGCCGGCATCCGCACCCGCAGATGCCCGCCCTGAAGCGTCGTGGTCGCGTGCGGAGGCGGGACATAGACGCGATTGGCCTCGATCAACTGACCGTCGGCGGCCTCCAGGACCCGCATTGAGGTCCAGCGGGCCAGGATCTCGGGCAACATGCTCTTGCGGTCGGCCGGAAGGTGCAGCACGACCACGAACGCCATTCCGCTATCGGGCGGCATCGCCTCGAAGAAGCTCCTGAACGCGTCCAGGCCGCCTGCCGAGGCGCCTATGCCGACGATCGTGGGGTGGCTTTCGTCGGCGGACATACGATCCATCGAGCTATAACACGCGGGGATATCGCGCGTTCGGGGTCGAATGGGTTTCACGGAAGGGTGCCGAGTCTGTTTTGAGGAGGCGGCAGCCCATTGAAGGTATGCATTACAGCATTTTGATCATAGCGCGAGCGCCCGGCTTTCAGATGTACGCGCCGGAGCCGCGCCACGAGCTCCGATGTACACGCCCAGAGACCAACGAAGGCCGCGAAGCACGCACGCGGGGGGCCGACCCAGGGCAGGCGTACGCGCGGCAAGGGGTCGATGTCCGATTCCGGCAAGGTCACGGCATTTCGCCCGGTCAGGCGGCCCGCCAAGCCTCGTCGTCGCGCGCCGCCTTGCCCTCGGCCTCCAGCTTCAGCAGATGCGCGAGCACGTTGCGTTCGGCGGCGCGTTGCAGGCGGGGGTGGGTCTGCGAATACATCTTGTCGCGCAGGATGGCGGTCGTGGTGGGGCCGCGCGCCAGGGCGACCTGGATCGCCCGCTCGCGCTCCATGCGGTGAAACAGCAGGGCGCGGGTGAGCCGGCGAGGCTCCGGCAGCGCGGGGCCGTGGCCGGGCAGGAAGACGTCGTCGGCGCGGTCGAGCATCCGTCGCAGGCTGGTGAAATAGGCGCGCATGTCCCCGTCCGGCGGGCTGACGACGCTGGAATTCCATGACATGACGTGATCGGCGCTGAACAGGATGGCTTGGCCGTCCTTGCCCTTGGTCGCGAAACACAGATGGTCCGAGGCGTGGCCCGGCGTGTGCAGCACCGCCATCCCGGCGATCTCGCCCCCGTCGTCGAGCGGCATGTCGGGGATGAACGCGGGATCGGCCGGGATGCGGAACCCCGCAGTTGGCGCCCCCGTCGCCTGCTTCAGGGCGGAAGTCGCGCCCAGATGGTCGTGATGGGTGTGCGAGAGCAGGATCAGGTCGACCTTGCCGCCGGTGGCGGCCAGGATCGCCTCGACATGGACGGCGTCATCGGGGCCGGGGTCGAGCACGACCAGCCCATGATCGGTCTCGATCAGATAGGTGTTGGTGCCGTGATAGGTCATCGGCCCGGGATTCTCGGCGACGATGCGGCGAATGCCGGGCAATACCGGCAGCGCCGCGCCGCGCTCGGGCTCGGGCTCGGTCAGGAAGGCCATGCTCACCTCGTTCGGATGGCGCAGTATCGCCGCGAACGCGGGGGGCTGGCAAATTCAGTCGCCCTCGGCCTCCAGCGTGGCGCGCGCGGCGTCCAGCGCGGCGCGGGCTTCGGCGGTTACCTTGGGAAAATGGAGGTCCAGCCCCTCCAGCGCCTCGATCAACGCTTCCACGACGACGAGGTGGGTGAACCATTTATGGTCGGCCGGCACCACGAACCACGGCGCGTGCGCCGCCGCCGTTTGCTTGATCGCCGCCTCATAGGCGCTCTGATAAGCATCCCAGTGGGCCCGCTCCGCGACGTCGGCGGCGCTGAACTTCCAGTTCTTCTCTGGTTCGTCCAGCCGGGCGAGGAAGCGGCGGCGCTGCTCCTGCTTGGAGATGTTCAGGAAGAACTTCACGACCGCGGTGCCCTGGCGGTTGAGATGGTGCTCGAAATTCGCGATCGCCTCCAGCCGATGTTCCCAGACATGCTTGCCGAGGAGGCTCGGCGGCAGGCGCTGGCTGTCGAGCAGGTTCGGGTGGACCCGCACCACCAGGACCTCCTCGTAGTGGCTGCGGTTGAAGATGCCGATCCGTCCGCGTGCGGGAAGGGCACGGACGCCGCGCCAGAGGAAGTCGTGCGCCAACTCCTCCGGGCTCGGAACCTTGAAGCTCGTGACCTGCACGCCCTGCGGGTTCACCCCGGTCATGACATG